>JBAZQB010000007.1 GCA_041645435.1 Methanoregula sp. | reverse complement strand
CGTTTGTATACAAGTTTGAGGACGTCATGTTCAGCTGGAATGTATTCGTTGCCGCAAGTCCGGTTATCCGGATAGTAACCGTATCTCCATTGTAGACATTGTTGATATCCGAGGGAGATGTAAGCTCTGCCGTAAATGCAGATACCGAAGGAATCGCTACAAGGATCAACATTGCACACACCAGGAGCAACAGTGATCTTCTCTGCCAGGATAAGGCACCCATCTTCACATTCATGATCAAAACCGTCATTAATTATACGTTACGACGGTTATTTTATTTTAAAACAGATTAATTGTTCGGTATTGAGATAAAAATAACGGGAAGACTGTCCCGCGAACAATCCGAATTGGTGACCCGCGTACCGGGAAAAATGGCTCTCGATATATTTGCTCGTACGAATGATAAACGAAGTACGTTCCGTCAAGGCATTTTCCTGGGCAAACCATAATCCTGCTCAGGAATCACAGACCCTGTCCCGGACAGAACGGGTCGGTTTCTATATGCCGGAAAAAATCTATGATAACATCCTGTTTCTGATCCCAGTACTTCACTAATTTTTAGCCCGTACTAAAGAAACGTGTAAGATCTAACAAGAAAGCGGGTGCCGGGAATTGTCACTATTACACAAAAAGTCAGCTGAATACAAGATCTCATCCAGAAACGTTGCGATCCTGTATTTGCTGACTATCCATTGTGTACGGAGGAAATTTTAGAGACGCACCGGGTTCGTACGATTTGTTTGGATTAAGGCATTCTCCAGAGCAGATTTTTTCACGCAGGCCCTGCCTGAAAATTTTCAATCGCGATCTTTGGGTGTCAGTAACCTTGCTAACAGTTGGATAATTATCCAACTGTTGGATATTTATCTAACAGAAACCAGTTATCTCCGGCGTGAGAGGTCGGGCTGATCAACCGGACCCTGCCTGAAAAAATGTGAGCAGGGGGTGAGGGGGTGGTTGATTTTTTTTTGCCGGAGATCGATTGCGATGCTAATATTGCGATGCTGATAATGGTGTAACTATTCACTTCAGATTTTTGACAGGTAAATTAGTGAAGTACTGGATCCCGGGACACCCCGGGATCCGCAGGAACCTGACGTGGGTATTTATTTGTGCATTCCAAACGGAACATGGTACATGCAGTTACAGGAAGCAACCCCAGGAATGATTAATGCCTGGAAGAAAACTTTCGATCAATATCGGACCCAGCTGAGCCCAAATAAAAAAACGGGGTATGAAATAATCGCATATATTCAACAAAAGTATCCTATTACCGAGCTCAACGATGAAAAAATAAAACAGGTTGTTGTGGATAATGTCATCTCAAATGAGTGCCACGCCAAAAAACTGCCTGCTGGTAAAAGACCCCGGGCAAAGGGTTTTTTCTTAGACAATAAGGGAGCCGGAAAATACCTGTATGAAAACCAGGATGAGGTTTTCAGGGGAATGAACATAATCATCGGCGTTGAACTGGAAACCGCCTTTTTTGTGGTTGAGGGAAGCAGCCTGTTATGGGATGAATTATTTGCATTCCGGGGTTTGGATCGCGATGATTTAACCAATTTTTACCTGGTTGCGGAATATATTTCCTGTCTGAAGAAATCTGATCTACCAGACCCGGGAGTGACCCGAATGAACGGTGGAACATCCCAACGGTCATGACTGGGTTAACAACATATTCTGTTGAATATCCGGGCAGAGTGGCCCGATTACCTATTTTTTAAATTATTTACTGTCCGCCACGTATTAATTCTCATGATTTTTTATTCCCGATCGTGGCACAGGCTGAAAAAAAACCTGCCCCGGATCCAAACTCATTATAGCCGATAGAAATCTCTTCAAAAAATAATTCCATGTGTTTCCGGACTTCATTCTCGAAGGTAACCATGGTATCGGGGGGACAAAACACCTTTGAAAAGACTACAATTGAAGAGTTGTTTTCATCCGGAATTGCTGTTTTTTCTGCATGGCTGAGAAGAAGATACTTTTTTAGGATCTCATCATATTCATGAAAACCGTTCTCTTTTCCAAACGTCTTGTACTGACAATCGATGGTGCACTCGTCCGGGTAACAGAGGGGAAGTTTGATCATATTCTTTGAAAGTTCTCGCGTTTTTGGCTGCATCTTCTTTTTATTTTCCCGGCGTCTTTCCTGCCTTGAAGGTAACATTGCGTAAAAAAATGAACCTTTATGCAAATGAACTCTTGGAATAATCTGCAAAAAATGGGAAGTGAGAGATCCGGTCTTTTGGCATTGCAATAATCCGTAGATTACGAGTCGGGGCGCATGACACCATGTGATCGCCAGCACAAACGGGAGTTCCTCGTACATCTCTGGTGTCAGCCCCGCGTTATCGATTTCGGATATGATGATGTATCCATGGATTGAGGTTCCGGCAAGATCCATCCGGCACGAGAATATCGGATCGTACGGCTTTGCCCGGCCTGCCGGTCCCGCGAATCGTAACCATTACCCAGGATTTTAAAAAAACTCCTCTTTTTCTTTTACCACAATCGTAAATATTGTTCCGGCACGCCGGTCCAGTTCCACGGTCCCGTTCATCTGGTCGACAAGGGTGGTGACCAGTCGCAGGCCAAGTGACGGGGCATTTCTCCAGTCAAGATCCGCTGGTATGCCGCAACCGTTATCCCGGAACAGGATGGTCAGCGTATGGTCTTCCTTTTTCACGCTAACGAAGATCTCACCTCGCCGGTCATCAGGAAATGCATATTTGAGTGAGTTTGAGATCAGTTCGTTGATGAGGAGTCCAAGTGGGATGGCAACATCGATATCAACATTGATATCGTGGATATCCGCCGTAAATGTGATCCCCCGGCTCTCGGCGTCATAGGAGGAAAAAAGACCCGTACCGAGGAATTTGATATAGTCATCAAGGCTGATATACGATATATCTTCAGACCGGTACAGTTTTTCATGGACAAGTGCCATGGCCTTGACCCGGTTCTGGCTGTCCTTTATTGCTGCAAGCGTAGGATCATCCTTAATATACCGTGACTGGAGATTGAGGAGGCTCACAATAATCTGGAGATTGTTTTTGACCCGGTGGTGAACCTCTTGTAATAGTATCACTTTTTCATCATAGGATTTCTTGAGTTTTTCTTCTGCGTCAAGGCGTTGGGAATTTTCCTCTTTGAGATTCTCGTTTGTCTCCCGCAGCGCCTCTTCCGTTTGTTTGCGTCCGGTGATATCCTGGATAATGCCGACAACAAAACCCGGGCAGGGTGCATCCTTAAACACGGTTGATGTCGAGATGATAGTGCATTTTTGCCCGGATGGAATCGTTATCGTCACCTCATTTTCCCGGGTTTTCTGGCTTTGGAAGTTCTCGTTTGTCAAATTTATGTGGAACAGTGAATCACCCTCAGGGAAAAAATCGAGGGGCGTTTTTATAAGGATCTCATCCTTTGACCTTCCGATAAACCTGCAGAAACTGTCGTTTACAAGAACAAATCTCTGATTGCGATCAAGGACATAGACCGGGTAGGAAATCGTATTGATGATAGCAGAAAGATTCCTCTTGGATTCCACTTCCAGTTCCAGTAACTGCATCTTTTTCTGGATGTTCTTTTCGTCAAGGATGTTGTGGACAACCATTGCAAAAATCACCATGCCGATTACATTGAAGACAATCATGGGAATTGCAACGGTTGTTACGACATTGAAAAACTCCGAAGGTTTAGTTACGAGAATGAGGGTGTAGCACGAGATAAACGTCTCAGAAAGACCGATCAGGAGTACGGCAACCCACGTGGGAACGAACTGCCGTTTGTTGGCAAGATACATGATGCCACCAAGAAATCCCGAGAGGATGGGGGCGGATAAACCGGTCCAAATATACGCTCCCCCCTGCGCAAACCTGAACAAACCCCCGATAATCCCGGCGCCAATCCCGATATACGGCCCACAGACCAGACCCGCGACCATGGGACCGAGATCCCGGACATTTACAACAGCACCATGGAGTGTGAGCCCGCTGAGTGTGCCGAAGACCGACATGATGCCGAAAAAAACCATGAGGAGTATCTGTGTGGTCCATGCCGGGTGGTGTTCGAAAACCTCATTAAAAAACCTGCTTCTCATGAAAATGGAAGCAAAAACGATAATCACACAGAGGATCTCAAAAAGAGTAACCGAACTCTGGATGATTGTCAGTTCCATGTTACCGAATCGTTATAGGATATATATATAATTATTTTGCATCCATTGGGTGATTTAAAGATCATACCAATGAGCGGAGCGGAGATGTTCCATCATCTCTTTTTATGAATATTCACTTCATCCTGTTTTTACACCAGGAAGTTGTTTTCCTTGTTTCTGGCATATTTATGGTACCATTTTGTTCGCACGGGTTACCATTGTTTATGTAAAAAAAAATACCGGAGGATTTGCCTGGCAGTACTCCGTTACGGATGGGTCAGTTCTCTCAATCAATATCCAGGCCGCAACAGAATAGTTTCCGGTGCTATCGTTTAAAAAAACCTTCATCCGCGTGAAGGTACTGAAGACTATTTTATTTTCCTAAAAGGATTCTGGCATTGTATCCGGAATACAACTGACTAAAAAAAATTAGTAGAGGATGTTAATCTGCTGGATTGAAGCCGGGGCAGTACGGGTTATACCGAGAGCCGCACCGATCGAGGGCTTGACTTCAAGGGAGAAGTAGTCATTCTTCGTTATCCCGTTAGTTGGCTTTGCCATGATATCGAACTGCTCTCCACGTTCAAGAACGCTGTCATCCGTTATCTGGTTCTGAACGGCTGCAATACCCCATTGCCCTGCATTGGGTTCCGTTCCTTTGGCGGCCTGCGTCAGGGTCTGGAGTTGGGTAGCATTGCTGTAGGTCAATACAACCTTGTCAAAATCAACCGGGGTTCCACCGGGAGCTAATGCCGCTGTGAAATTAATTACAGTGATTGACGCTCCGGCAGTAGGGGCCGTACCATACACATTACCAACGATTTCAAGGGTTGAGCTTGCCTGCTGTACACCCGTGTGGACGACTTCCTGGCTCTTCTGGGTTGTGAAGAAACCGGCGCCGAGCACCACGTACGAGAACACCGCTGCAACGACAACGAATGCGATGAGCACAATCGCTGCCTCAAGACCGGTGAATGCATTATCATTTTTAAAAGATCTCATAATTCGCCTAAAAGAGCCCTGGTTTATTCAAGACCCTTGATGTTCTCAATGCTGTCCAGAGTATTTGTTAGTATTTGTTACGATCACTTCAAAAATGTCCTTTTTCATTCATTGATGCTCGTAACTTGTCATAAAAAGTATGTCTGGATTCAATTTAGTTGCGGAGTATTATATAGTGTTTTTGTTTTATTTTTCCTGTCAATTCTTTGAAAATTTTATATTTCCGTAGCGCAAGGGTCGGGAAATGGTTATCATTTGAAAAAGATCTTATGTTTTATGTTTTTCCGGTAGAGTCCGGTACTCATTTTTGATTATCATGATATTGTAGATTAAAAATCCTGTTGAGAGATTATCCAAAATATATTCGTGAACTATCTGTACCCCGGCGATTGGCACATGGCGGGCCCATCGTTCATTGAGGTCATGTTGTAGGAGCGGGGGTTATTATCACAAGGGAAATGAAGCCCCTATCCTCCAGTTTAATATAGTGCCAGACGCAACCTTCCGGTACTCATGATTGACGCGCTCATCAGCATCTTCCTGCATCTCGATCAGGATCTGCCGCTCATCACCCAGGAATACGGGATGTGGACCTACCTCATCCTGTTCTTCATCATATTCCTGGAGACCGGTTTTATCATCTTTCCGTTCCTCCCAGGTGATTCTTTGCTCTTTGTTGGCGGCGCAGCTGCCGCGAGCGGAATCCTTGATCCCTGGTGGCTGCTGATAGTCATTATCCTCGGTGCTGTTATCGGCGATACTGTGAACTACTGGATCGCCAACCGGCTCGGGCTGCGCATCTTTCTCGAACGGTTCCCGACCCTGGTCAAGCAGGAGCATATTGATCGCACCTACGGGTTTTACGAGAAATACGGGGGGGCTACTATCTTTGTTGCCCGCTTTGTCCCCCTTGTAAGAACGTTTGCACCGTTCCTTGCCGGGATCGGGTCCATGCAGTACCGCAAGTTCCTGTTTTATAATGTCCTCGGCGCAGTCTGCTGGGCAGTCAGCATTGTCCTGTTAGGATATTATGCGGGGACGCTGACCATTGTCAAACAGAATATGAGCCTGCTCTTCCTTGCCGTTGCACTGCTCATGGGCGGAACCATCCTCCTCATTGTCGCCAGCATCATCAAAGGCTATTTCATGCAGAAAAAAGCCGGGTCCGGTTAACCCGCAAAACCATTTTTATCCCCGGATACGCGATCCAAACAGGTCATCGTAAAACCGGTATCGGCCTGTCCTGTCCACATCCGGACTTTGATTTTTTTTGAATGACGATTTCCTGTCCTATGGCCCAATACGGCAGGACTTGGAAGATTTCAATCCCGTATTCCCCATGGGGACGCATCGGAGATCGTTTCATTGCAGTTTCATTTGCCAATCATACAGATGGTATCACGGTTTTCCGATTTACGAGGCAGGAAACAGACCCCCATTACTTACGGGTCTGCATTGGGTTCAGATCGAAATTCCGAAAACGTCAATATCGTCAGAAATAATGTCTCCCGCTCTGGTATTTCATTCAGGGTTCACTGAAATGTTTTTGATCGCGATGGAAGGGTGTTCGTAAACCTGCCTACAATAGGATAATTATCCGTTTGTAGGATAATTATCCAACAACAAATCGTTTTTTCTGGAGTGAACCATCCGGCCGATCCATCAGGGGTCGATAAAAAAATTTCAGTCAGGGGCTGAGAGGGTGATTGAAATTTATTTGCCGGAGATCGATTGCTCGCCAAATATCTGTACCCTCATTCTGCTGCAGATCTGCATCCCCAAGGATGCCAACATCCGGGAGATTGCATCTGATCAATCATTTCACTGCCTTACACCCTCCCGGGGCCGCTCGGTTCTGGGTTACAGCGGTTGGTGGGGGTAACAGCGGACCAGGAAACCGGTTGGGAGTCTTCGGATTCGGGGGGCAGAGTGCGGGTATCACCGCATGCAAACAACAATTTTTCCGGGAAAAATCGGTTATTCGTTTTTATGGCCGGGCGGGACTCCATGCATCATCAAAAGAGCGCCAGCCAGGCAGACGATCGAGATGGGGATGATCAGGGTTTCCCATTTCAGGGCATCTGATCCAACAAGGATTACATGTTCGAGGACATTTACCGCAAGAATGACGATGATGACCTGAAGAAGTGTTGTCTTGAGCTCGCTGATGCTGCTGATACGGAGCCAGCCGGGGAGGTCCTGCCGGGTGCTTTCCTTCTGGCTGTTGATGAACAGGTTGTAGATCCCATAGGAGAATATGAGGAGGACGAGCGCAAAGAGGAAGGCATCCACGGCCTGGACCAGGGCTACTGAAGTAACGGTTCCACGATCGAGATGTTCCGGTATTATCAGGGTACCCACATCAAAAAACAGAAACAGGATTGCGTTGAGTGTGCGAAAAGCCCCAACAATAAACATCAGCGCTGCCCCGACAAAGAGGGAGATGACCGCAATGAGGCTGATATACCGCAAAGACAGGAACCGGGCAAACATACTGATCTATTCTTATCTGAAAGGGTTATGAAATCTGCTGCTGTATCCGGAAAAATTATTGGCGGTATGAGATGACGAGACCCTTGTTATCGACTTTTGATGCAATGGCAATCTTGAGCCCCAGGGGTTTAAGGATCGTTTCAAGTTTTTTCCGGTCGAGTGTCGTGACTACCGCAATCGAGGGACCAACGGAACTCATACCAACGAATTCCAGGCCGGCTTCCCGCAGTTTGCTCATGTAGTGGTAGATCTCAAAGCTGTGATGCTCGACTTCGGCCCGTTTGGATCCCCGGAACTCGATCTCCCAGATGACCTCGCCAATCTTCTTTACGTCATCCTCTTCGAGAGCCGGGATGAGGTCCATCATGAAGAGGTACGCCTTGAGCTCGCGATCGCGGTAATCCAGCGACCGGGCCCGGTTCATCAGCAGGTCGAACTCCTGGGTGCCTGCCGATGAGATGTCTGTCGGGGGAATGATGATGAACACGTTCTTGTTTTCAGCAAAAGCGTGATGGTACACCAGGGTGAGTGAGTCGCCCATCACGGCCATGCCCCCGTACGTACTTGCCGCAGGGCCTACGCCGGTTTCGAACCCGAATGCGAGCGAACCGTCAGAAGTCTCCTCAACATAGTTGTGGCCAATCAGTTTGCGGAGCTGGACATTTGAAAGCGGGGATCCCACGGCATCGTTGAGTGCCGTTGCCACGGCAATCATTACCGTGCTTGTGGACCCGAGACCAACGTGTTTGTAATCGTGGTCAGTTACCCGGATGCGAAATCCCCCGGTGTAGCCGACCACTTTGTTGAAGACGGCAACGAAATTTTCCACAATGATTGCACGGTTGTAATCGATCTCAATTCCGTTTTTTATGCAGGTAACTTCTGCTGTGCAATTACACTGTATGGCAAACCCGACTCCGCCCCCCCCGGCGTGAGCCGGAGAGAAGCGGTTCATATCAAGAACCGTAAGATGGATGCGGGCAGGAGCTTTTACGATAACAGTACCTTTCTTTGGTTTTAAGGTGTAGGTATTTTTCTCAAGGCCAAGGGTCTTAAGGTCTTTTCCCGGTGCAAATGTCTTGAAATCGTATTCCACGAGGTCAAGATCGCCCCCGCGGATCTTCATTATCGGCATAGATAACAGTTCCTGTATGGAGCACTTCCTGAAAATGGTTTCGAATTCGGATTGGAATATGAATTCCTGAAGAGAGGGTGTGTGAGGGCCCGGGGTTCCGGCTGTATTACCCTGCACGGTGTTCTGTTGTATGATCTCCGTGAGTTCAATATATTATCATCCGGGGTCGCCATTGAGCCGGCCCGGTGAGATCAATATATTTACCTCAATAGTCTACGGAAAATACACTGCGATTATCCGGCAGCGGGTGTACCCGCCTAGTCGGAAACGCGGGCTGGAGGACCATGGATGTAATTCTGGCGGTTGTCTGCCTCGGGCTGCTTGCGATCGTCCTTTTGTATGCAGGCCAGCGGCTAGGGATTCCGAGCATCGTCATGTTTCTTCTCATCGGGATCCTGGCCGGGCCCTATGCCCTTTCCATTGTCGAAGACCAGTCCACCATTGAGACAATCGGCGAGATTGGCGTCATCCTTCTGCTCTTTACCATTGGTCTTGAATTTTCGTTTGAGAAACTTCTCGGGGCGTGGCGTGTTGTGATCTTCGGAGGTGTGATGCAGGTCGTGACAACGATTGTCGCAGCCTCTGCCATCATGTACTTTGCACGAGGCCTCCAGTTCCAGGAAGCGGTCTTCTTCGGGTTCCTTGTCTCGCTCTCCAGCACAGCCATTGTCATGAAGATCCTCCAGGAGCGCGGGGATGTAGAAACCGTGTCGGGAAGGACGCTGCTTGGGATCCTCATCTTCCAGGATCTCGCCATTATTCCTATGATCCTCCTCACGCCGTTCATGATGGGCAGCACCGGCACGTCTTCTTCCACTCTGCCGTTCCTTGCAGGAAAGATCGTTCTCATCTTTGTTGTCCTGATCGTATCCGCCCGCTGGATTGTACCCTTTGTCCTGCGCAAAGTAACCGGTCAGAAGAGCCGGGAGCTCTTCATCTTCACGGTTGCCGGGATCTGTTTTGCGGTTGCCTATCTCACGAATATGGCCGGGCTTTCCTATTCGCTTGGAGCGTTTGTCGCCGGCCTCATCATCGGCGAGTCCGAGTACAGCATCGATGCGGTCAGTAACATCATCCCGTTCCGGGATGTCTTTGCCGCGATCTTTTTCATGTCGATTGGGATGCTCCTCGACACCAGCGTTCTTCTCTCACACTACGAGATCATTGCAACGCTCATCATTGTTATTGTCGGGGTCAAGGTTGTAACGGGATCTTTCTCCGCAGTGATTCTCGGCATGCCGGTCCGCGTGGCTGTTTTCGTGGGGCTTGCCCTCGCCCAGATCGGGGAGTTCTCCTTCGTGCTCGCGAAAAGTGCTCTTGGCTCCAACCTGATTGGCACCGGTCCGTACCAGTACTTCCTTGCAAGCGCCATCATCACTATGGCTTTGACGCCATTCCTGATGAGTACGGCAAAACCCCTCACCGGCCTCATCTTCCGGATCTTCCCGTCACTCAAACAGGTGCACGAGACTGAAGCGGGAGAGATAAAACCGGATGAGAGACCAGCCAATCATATCGTTATCGTCGGCTATGGAATGACGGGGAAAAGTGTTGCACGGGCAGCGGAACTGGCCGCTATTCCCTATACGGTTATTGACCTTGACCCGGAAGTTGTCGAACGGGAACACACGCCGGGGGGCTGCCGGAACATCATCTTTGGCGATGCCATCCATGAAGAGATCCTCGAACATGCCGGTATCCGCAAAGCCCGGGCGCTCGTTGTTGTCATATCGGAACAGAACGTTGTACCGGCAATCATCCATCTTGCCCGATCTCTTGCCCCGGACCTCTACATTATCGTCCGGACCCGCCATGTCAGCGAGGTGCAGCATCTTCTGGACATTGGTGCCGATGAAGTGATTCCGGAAGAGTTTGAGACATCAGTGAGCATTTTTGCCTGTGTTCTTGCCAAATATGCCATGGCAGAGAACGAGATCGATTTGCTGACCAAAAAAATCCGGCAGAGCGGGCACCAGGGGTTCAACCGGGCAACCGCTCCCTGTCTGAACGGCAGGGAGATTCCCTCTGAATTATCCGCGGATCTTCGTATCCACACGGCTACGATTGCAGCCGGTTCCCCGCTTATCGGGAAGACCCTCAAAGAGCTTGATACCCGGAACCGGTATACCATCATGATACTTGCAATCCGGCGCGGAGATGTGACGATTACTTCTCCCGAACCGGATTTTCAGCTGGAATCCGAAGATCTCCTGGTCCTGAATGCCACTGATGATGGTTTCCGGCAATTCCGGTCAGAGGTTTTAGAGAAGAAATAAGAAGAACGTGCAGATTCAGCGTCTAATTACCCGCAATAGGTTTCAGTATTTCACAAATTTCCGAAAGGATCAATTACCCCAAATTTTCCTGCGCATTTCTAATCCGGATTATAACCCATGTTGGCCTACGGAACCCGATCGGGTACCAGATGATACAAAGTTCGACAAAAAAACACTCCTTGCGGAACACCCCTAAATGGAAAAAAACCCCGCAATTTGACCGGTTTAGAATTTTTGTTACAAATTATGGGAATATTTTCCATGGTGGACAAAATGGTTCCATTTTTGTTTTCACCACAGGAAAGTGCCCCCATATTCCCGCAAAATATCGTGATGTACCATCACACCGGTAAGTATTGGGTTGCCCTGCCGACTACTGGCGGGGCTGCCAGTTGGGGGAAGATCAGCTTCACGGCAATATGCCCTCATTTTTGCGGTATGCCATACGCACACTGCCCGGCATCGTTGATAATCAGAACGTCTCCTCAGCTCTGTTAACTATCGGGGACCTGGCGCCGGTTTCGGCAATCGTGAAAAGTACTGTACCTGCAACAATGGCACCGGTTGTGCAGTAGACAACGGTCGTACCGTCAACTCCTGACAAATCCGATCTTCCGCTTCGTGCTATCGCGAGTGGCGGTGTCCTTGTCCTGGTGATTACCGGAAATATTTTCCTCCAGTGGCGTTGGTGGATCCGGAAACAGAACCCGGCATTGTTCCGGAAATATGATTAATCACTCCACATTTTTCCCGGGATGTTTATCCGGTACATTGTAGGGTCATAACACCAGACGAGGTCGGTTACCGGATTGTTGCTTTCATGGTGCACTATTCTGCCATGGATTTTCTGGTGCAGTAGGGAGGGGGTTAAACCGTATGTCATGGAAATCCAAAAACTCTGACGGGGGGGATCGAATCCGCGATAGTAACGAATTGGTCCCACTCTTTCATAATTTCTGAATAACCGGATGTCCATAAAAAAAGTTCCCGAGCAACATTTCTTAACCCGCAGGCTCTATATTCTGAACGGGATTTATGGCGCTGGATACGAAAGTTATCGCATTATACATTGATTTTGAAAATATCGAGATCGGCCTGCAGCGGCAGTACAAGACAAAGTTCAAGATTGAGCCTATCATCAACAAGCTTTCAGAGCTCGGGGTTGTGCGGATCCGGAAGGCCTATGCCGACTGGGTCAAGAACCAGGATTACCGGGAAAGCCTGCTCAATTACGGCATAGAGCTTATCGAGAAGCCCAGCCTGAATACGGAAGGAAAGAATGGGGCGGATATCAAACTCGCCATAGATGCTGTTGAGACTGCGATTCTCAACCCGAATATCAATACATTTGCGATCGTATCCGGCGACAGCGATTTCCTCTCGCTCATCCAGAAACTCCGGGAAAGCGGGAAGTATGTCATAATTTTAAGCGGCGATGCATTCACGAGCAAGCTCATCATCAAAAACTGCGATGAATTCATCTCCTACGAGCTGATAGCCGACATCCATGAACCGGATACGAAAAAGGAGACATCGATCCAGAAAGAATCGTCCCATGCCATCGACCTGCTCAAGGATGCCCTCCGGATCCTCGAGGATGAAGGAAAACACCTGGATTATGCCGGCATCAAGATCAAGATGCTCCAGATCGATCCCACGTTTACTGAGAAGAAGATCGGTTTTCCGAGTTTCGGGAATTTCATCAAGTCGGTGAGTGAGAATAAGCAGATGGATATCGAGATCATCCAGATCGATGGGATCTCGTATGTGAAATCCAATCTCAATGAAGACGATGGCGAGGAGTTTGAGACACGGCCCCCGACGAAGAAAGAATGGAAAGTGATAATCGATGCCGTCCAGATGTTTTTTACCGAAGGCAAAGGGAAAAAATCGGAAGGCAATCCCTGGATTCTGCTCTCGTACCTTGACCGACGGCGGGATGTAGGCCTTCTCTCTATCTCGAAGCGTGCGATGAGAGATGCACTCCATACCCTGATCGAGTCGGGGATCATCCAGAAGAAGAAGGGATCCGGTTTCTCCCCCTATTTACTTTCTGAAGATTTCGACAACCTGAAAAAAGAGTTTCTGGGAAAACTGAAATAAGATCCCTTTTTCCGTTATACAAAGCGTCCCTTCCTGTTCCGCAGGGTATTGAGACATTCAGCCGGGTAAATTTCCGGAAGGATTGTGCCATACAATCGGGATTTTACCGGGAAATTAAAAGAAAAAAAATCTGACCTTGTTATTGATCCCGGATTGCTACGTTGGAATCATCTCGTATTCACGGTTTCTTCCTTTCAGCCAGTTCTTTTACCGATTTTTTGTAATACTGATTCTCGATACCCTCATTTTTTTGAGATTCGATCAATTCTTGAATGGATCTCCTGCTGTCACGGGTTTTTGTGCCCGCCGCTTCTTCCGGATCAGTCACTTCTTTTACCATTCCCCAGAAGAGCAGGATAAACCCGATTACCATAAGAATAATGACCGGGGCTTTGGCATTGAAGGTCATTACCATCGGGTTTGAACTGATCCCTTTGAAAAGGGCTTCACCGTACCGGGTGAGAAAGGACTCAATCTCCGGGGAATAGACAAACTGCCCCGGAAGCAGAAAACCAATGATTCCTCCCATCAATGCAGCCAGACCAATCATTTTGACCAGACGCGTCAGCCTCATACGTTCCCTTGAAAGAACTATTCGTTACGGGTATTGAAAGTATCTTTTACCCCCAGGAATTGCACATCAGCTGTTCCATACATTACCCGGATTACTCCGATTGACACAAACTATTCCCCACACCCGAAACAATCCTCACCAGATTCCAGGCATAATCCCGGATTAATTTGCCCGGTTAAGGGAATACTGTCAATCTTCCTGAGAGAATCATAACGGCCGGGCAAAAAAGAAACACTGATAATCCGACCAGCCGATATCCAATCCGGAATAATACCATGGCAGAAATAAAACTCTTCTCGCTCCTTGCCTGCCTGTTCATCATTGGCATGGCAGTAACTCCCGGATGTTTTGACATTTCCGGACCTGTTCCGGACAACAGTGTTGGATCGTACTTAAGGCAGGCTCATGGAGCCGAGGGTATCGGCTCGTATTCTTCGGCTACCAGCTATTATACAAAAGCACTCGAAATCGAACCTTCGAATGCGTCGGCTCTGCTCGGGAAATCCCATGCCCTGATAGTCCGGAAACAATACACGGAAGCGCTGGATACCAGCAAAAAGGCTCAGGCCGCCGCCCCGTCAAGCGCCCTGCCCTATATTTACGAGGGCGTTGCCCTTGACGGTCTCGGCCGGTACCAGGAAGCGGTGAAGGCTTTCACAACTGCTCTTGCCATTGACCCGAAACTGGTCTATGCCAAATCCTTAATAACTGCTGCTATTGCACGCGATGAGCTTACGCGTAACCCGGAGAATGCTATGGCCTGGTACATGGCAGGTTCGGCATATTATATCCTGGACCAGAACGGGTCGTACCTGCAGCGGAATGCAAATACCCTGTACCAGGACATTGCAGAGCAGGCCCTGAAAAATGCAACCCGGCTCAACCCGGAGAACAGTGTTGCCTGGGAGGAACTCGGGACTATCTATCTCAAATCTTTTGACTATACGGATGCAGCGGTATCTTACCGGAAATCGCTCGCCCTCAATCCGGACAACGGGGAGGCCTGGTACGGTCTTGCACAGACTTACAGATTAAACAACCAGTACCAAGACGAGATCACCACAATCGAATCCGGCATTGCCGCTGTGCCGGATAACCCGAAACTCTGGCTGTTTAGGGCACATACCTATTCCTCGCTCTATTTCAGCCGGCAAAACAACCAGACCGTTAATGCAGGGACTTACTCTGCGCTGAACTTTGAAGACGAGGCGATCCGGTCCTATGAACAGGCAACGCTGCTTGATCCGGCGAATGAGGGTGCGTGGGAGGACAAAGCCCGGTTCCTCTCCAGTACCGGGAGATATGAAGCTGCGATAGCTGCCTGGCAGGGACAACTGGCACATACCCGCGAAACAAGTCTCGGAAAAGCAAACATCTATGCGGATATCGGCGATGCTTATTACAAACTCCAGAAATACCCGGAGGCAAAATCAGCCTATGAGGAGGCAGTCCGGCTGTACCCGAACCACGAACGGGCAAAGGATGGCAGGGATAAATCTGCAAATCCGTTAATGAGAGTTATCTGATACCCGGACGCGGGAAAGAACCCGGACTTTTTTTATACGGTTTCCGGGGTTTTTCAATAACAGAGATAGTGATAGAAAGAAAAATTGTTTTTCCGGCTCTGCAGAAACCCGCAGAATCAGTCGGCGCACACCGGCACCATGAAAACCGGAGCCCGCCATTTTTGGTTGTGGGCAGCTGTTTCCTGTTTCTGGCAATTCCCCCTCCGCATTCAAATATGTATTCCGGCGTACGGAAAAGACCTGTGGATCTCCTTCTCACCTAACCTTTGCTGCCGGACAAACCTCCGTAAACTTGCAGCTCAGGCATTCCCGCTGCGAAGGGTTTTCCGGGAAATCCCCGTATTCGTACGAGGCGTTCATTGCCGCATATTCTCGGGGGATCATCTCCAGCATATCGTGTAACTGGTCCTCATAGAACCGGTAGGGCTTCGTTGCACCGGTTTTTAAAAATATAAGCTCGGTGCTGATCTCGTCCGGGCTCATCTGGTAGTATTCCTGTGCCCAGAGCACATAGGCCGCCATCTGGAGTTCCGTCTCGTACTCGTCATCGTCCCGGCCGGTCTTCCAGTCGGTGAGGACAAGCGTGCCATCCGGCATCTTCCCGACAAAATCCACCTTGACCGTTATTCCGACATCCCCGATATGAAAATGATCGAACTGCTCGTGCCGCAGGCATTCCCGTTTCCTGTAACCCGGCCATTTTCCAAAGAATGTCTGGAGGCAGGTCTTCCCGTTCGTATCGATGTAGGAAAAAAATGACGATGGGATCTTCTCGCCATTATGGTACTCGGTAAAGGTCTCGCCGCCAATATCCTTGTAGAGTGATACTTTCTTTGAGAACGATTTCAGCGCCGAATCCAGGTCCATCGGCCGGTTCGTGCAATGGAGTTCGATCTGCTGGTCGATGATGTCGTGAATGAGCTGGCCCTGGACAACGAATTTGGAGGTGAAGTTCTTGAGCCATCGGATTTTTTCGGGACTGACAACCGGAGCCGTTTTCACGTACGGGGCAATGTACTCGAAATAATACTGGCGCTGGCACCGGTTCCAGACCCGGTGTTTGGTGAAGGACCAGGTATTGATGGTAAAGAAAAAGGGATCCAGATCTGCCATTATGGTTTAGTTGAGGGGATTGAGGAAATATTTTCCGGTTCTAATCCGAGTCGCATTGTTCCCCACCCCACAGAGAGAACATGGTGGGTTCCCGGGTTATCGATCTCTTTCTGGCAATCTGGAATAGAGACTACGGGAAAATCCAACTCCCCGATTCCTTGTCCCGGGACCAGGACTCATCAGAAGATCGGATACGATACCTGAACGCTGCTCCACATGACCTCTCAATCTCAGATATGAACTCGATCGCAAATCCGGCGAACCTTACCCTCATTTTTGCGAATTGTCATCCACGGATCCGGAAAGCCGGAAATCGGCATCCTGTGCGTGGATATTTCAGAAAGGGTAATGTACTATTCCAGCCGCTGAACCCAGGATGGATTTACTGAGTGAAAAAAGGTAAAAAATACCTGCCAAAAATTTAATGCAAAAAAGAAATTCGTTTTGGAGCGGAAATACTGACGCTTCAGGGGCTTCGCCCCGCCGCTATGGCGCCCCGGTTGCGATAGTGCTGTATTACCTGAATCGGGATTTTTGGTAATACCGAGAAATCGCATGCGCCCCCGCCCCCAATGGGGGCAGGGCTGGCGCAAAGGGGGGCGGACTATTGTAAAAGATAGATGTCAGGGGCTGGGTTGGCACTTTACTCTTCAGAAAATACCCGGATACTGGGGTATCCTTTACAAAGAATAAGTAATGTTGAAATTCCTCTCAACAAGACCCCGGAATCCCACACCATTCCCCCCATCCAGAATACGCTTGTATCGGGCCCCGTTTCCATTCCGAAAATTCCCGGCTCTCGTGGTGGACTGCAAATCGGGCCCAAATTCGGGTCCTGAAAAAAATGTACCGGAATATTGCCCCGTTTGCCAAAATACCGCTGGAATCGACCGCATAGAATGACTCTTAACGGTCGTCCAACCGACCCGGTTTTTGCAGGTATTTTCCCCCGTCCGTGACCGTGAAATGCCCGCAGAATGTGAATATGAGCGTCATATATTCGGGCAAGAATTTTAAAACCGGTTCATCCCAGAACCGGCATTATCCACAAGCCCCTCCGAAGATGTGATTATCTTTAGTAATTGTGCTGAATGCCGCTACAGAAATCAGACATGAAAAAGATAAAAAAACCGGAAACGGTGTTTAAAAAAGTTCGTTTTCTCACCGGCTGGCCCGGAACTGGAACTCCGGAGCTTTCCGGTAGTGCTCGAAAAAATTCCCGATGAGATCGTTTTCCAGTTCCCGGAGATTGTGCAGGAACACATTCTCGCCAAGGGGCTGGTACGAGAACTCAAGTGTGCGATCATCCCATTCTTTCCCGCACTGGACGAGCAGCCTCTTCTTACAGTCAGGGGCCTGGCCTATGAACAGAATCTCCTGCGATCCAGCATCGGTAAGAAGGTAGAGCCCTGCTCCCGGCAAAATGGTCTCGATATTTTCCGGTGTAAAAGGTTTTGCCGGGGTCCATTCCAGCTCCATCCAGTCCGGGTCCCCGGGTTTTCCGGCTGGGCTGAGCGGGGGGATACTGGGCCATCCGGCCGGGTTGTCCTTCTGATTGTCCAGGAGTTTTCCGCCCCGCAGGTTCCCGCTCTTGTTCGTTGAACGCCGGTACCGTGGGTGGAACCGGCCGAAGTTGCAGAGCGGGGACTCCTTTACTTCCTGCCGGTACTGGTAAATGAGGAAACTCTCCATTGCCCGGCGTCCCGCCGGGGATGCATCCAGGGGTGCAGCTGAACATTCATACTGGTATCTTTCGGCATCCCTCCAGGCCCAGAGCGGAGGCGCGGAGGTGTCGGGATCGTTCCAGGGCATCAGGTCGGTCCTCCGGAGGCTCTGGCGCAGTTCGCCGAGGCGCTGGTGGAGGGTCCGGTTCGTTTCACTGATGTATACCAGGAAATCTTTCCCGACGGGCCGGATGCGATAGATACCGGGCTCTTTGGGAATGTAGAAAAATTCTCTCGGAGCATCGAACGGGACCCACGGGGACCAGGGAAGGTCCTGCCAGAATTCAGAGAAGTAATAAAGGTCGTTGAAATTTTCCGGGGTGCCCGGTTCTTCGGGTTCTGGGTCGGGCGACATACGCAGCTATTACTTGGGCGGGGAGCGGGATAATGGTGGCGGGAAGATCCAGTCTGCCCCATTTTACCAAATGGGGATCCATCGATAAAGACCGCCGGATTGGTTCTGATTGAAAGCGTCAGATTTTTTACCCGCTATTCGATTCAACACCATGCACTGCCAGCATTCGTGCTCCTGATATCCGGGAATGTTTTTGCTTCCCTTACCCGAGCATGAATATCGGGGGGTGCGGTTCTTTGTTCCAACCAGGTTCACCCGGGAGTCCCGCATAAGGGTGTAAAGAAAAATATGTCACAGTTTTATGGAGTGTGCAGGTTTCAAAAAATAACAGGAAATTCCGGTGCAGATTGTTGTTGTCCAACATATGCCGGTTAATGGGAGCCGGGTCTGCATGGAGGTCACAGCCGGCAGCACATCTTTATAGGGTGACGGGGTAACCTTTTCGCATGGATAAAGAACCCCAGAAGATCAAAGTAAAGCATGATCGTCCGGTCTGTGACCGGTGCCAGGATCCCAAGATTGTTCTGAAACCTGATGGAAGTTACAAGTGTAAGCGTTGCGGGTACGACAGCTCGAAATAATGCGCTGCTCAAAAAGTGATGGGAGACACCGGTATTCTTCAGGTTCATACAGGTTTGAAGGATCTCATCACTGGACAAAATTGATGCATTTTTTTTCGTTAATCGTTCATCCCGGTGGCAGCCGCTCCCGGGTTGTGGGTGTAACGCTTAGGATCTGATTCCGGCAGACACCGTACCGGAACGGATCTGAACGCAAAATTCAGATCCCGCTTTAAATCCCGGAGAATGGCTGCGGCATAACGATAGGGGGGATTGAGGCTAGTCCGGAAGTATAATGGTCCACGGGATCGCTTCCGCTCTTGCTCTTGCTCTTGCGCACAGGACATCTGGTGGGTCTGATATCATTTTTTAGTTACATCGAAAAATGCGCGGTTCGCTCCCCGCACTCACCGGGGATGTTTGCTGCAGGTACAAGGAAAGGGTTATGTATTATTTATTTGTATAACCAATATAGAGAATCTATTAATACAATAACTTCAAACAGTGATCATAGACTCTGATTGGGACCATCCATGTATAACCAGCTAACATTTTACCAGCCAATAGGGAAATTGCCCATCATTTACATTCGTGCGGGTTGTGCATTCGTTCATCCACATGCGTTTATGGGAGAAGAGGATTCATGGCAAAACAATTAATTTCCAACGCGCTTCTCTGCCTCATCCTGTTCTGCCTTGTACTGATCCCCCCGGTCAGTGCAATCGTGGAATACCTTGAGGTTCCGGCAAGCAGCGACCCCCTTGAACGGGACCGCCCGGAGAATATTGCAGCGCTCAGGAACCACATTGCCTATATCAGTGGATCCCAGGAAGCCCGCATGGACGGAGTGATTGCCTATATCGATACGATAAGCGGAAGCACGGAAATCGATGACCTCCGGCAGATCCAGGCCGATTACATGGCAGCGGCAGCAACTATCCCGGTCATGAATACATCGGACCAGATAAATGGACTCCGGGACGAGATGTGTACCCTCTCCGGCCATTTTGCCCAAGAGACACAGTCCCGTCTGCTCCGGTTCAATGGCAATTCCGGCGAAATGCAGAGAAGTATCGCTGTCTCGATCAATGCCTTCGACCTGTCGCTTGCCGGCACGACCGATCCCATCTGGCTCACTCAGCCCGGTGCCCGGATAACCGTCTTTGGCCGGGAATCCTATCAACGCAACTTTACCCTGCGGAGCCTGAAAGAGAAAGGCTTTGAAATGAGCGGGGCACAACAGGTTTCTGAACGAATCGATGCAATCCGCCCGGAGCTGGAAGCGGCAGTGCTGGGGAACAAAGCCGAAACCGTCCTAGAGATCAACACAAAAATCAAGAGCCTGACCCAGCAGTACCGGAACACCGTTGCAGCATCCCTGGCAGGCACGGAATTATCCGGTTAATTTTTCTGCCGATACCGATAAGCCCGGGCTGTCATCTACAGGATCTTACAAAGAGGATTTTCCCGATCAATGACGGTGACACCATAACATTTCCCCAGTCCAGTTCCGGCCTGTCAACACTTCTCTGAAGAAATCCGAACTATTTTTTTTAAAGAGATCTTTTTACTGGTGAATGTGACACCGGCATTTCTGCATCGGGAAAGGCACCATGACAGGAAAATCCCCCGGCATCCGGTTTACGTTCATACAATTAAACGAGTGCTATGAGGTTCGGGATGCTCATGTTTGCGCGAGGACTACGGAACAGCCGTTCTGATTGTTTTTCCAGAGTATTCAAAAAAGCTTATCCCGCATTCCCAGGATAAAAACACCAAGGTACCTTCAGAGAACACGGTGATACAGCCAGAAATGATTCAGATTGCTAAAAACAATACAAAAAAGTGTGGGATGAACTCCCGGGATTACCAGCCGGCTTAAACCGCAATTACCGTATCAGGGAACTGGACGGTAGTCTCATCGCAGGTTGCCCGTGTTTTTAAGATCAGGGTCTGCGAGACACATTTTGAGGCAAGGAAACCACAATCCGCTTCAATCTTGATGGGCTCACTCCGGGATTCGCCGCTTGCGAGATTCCCGACACATTTCTGGATAGACGGTGCACTATTCAGGGCAATAAGTTCTCCTTTGCTGTTGTGCATATCAATCGTAAAGCAGACATTGTGCGCTGTTGCTGTGCCGGTATTGGTAACGGTGGGTGAAAGCTGGCGGCACGTAAGCCCGCATTTCTCCTGAGCGCCTGCATCGATCGCGAAATCAACGGCTTTCTGAGCTGTAACCTGTGCTGCAGCCGGCAATGACTGCTGGGCTGTGCCCGCAGCAGATTTTGAAACCGCTGCAGCCGCAGGAGTGGCAGAGGACTGCACTGCACTGCCACCTGCAGGGGCAGGCAGGGTGTACAGGGCAATAATTGCAAGAACAACTACCACGACAATAATTCCGGCGATGATCATCTGCTTTTTATCCGGGCCCGGGGATACGGGTACGTTGTTTGCGGAAGAGACAGGAGGTACCATGGAAAATTCCTGGTTTTTATTTTCGTATTCCTATCCATTAAAGGATGCGATTTATCCACACGATTTCAGCCATCCTGGGATCGCGTGCTACCCGGGGTTTCCGGAAATTGCCGCTGAGAAATTACCCGCAGACTCGTGACAGAGTCGCATCTCATAAGGAGCGCAGGGAAAAACCGAAGATTTTCCCGGAGCAGAAAAATCAATCGAAATCTTTCTGGAATTCAACTATTTCGGCCCTGATTTTATTCCTCTCCTGGATAAGTTCACTCGCCCACCAGGTGGCAAAAATGATCAGAGGGATCCCAAGGAAAGCCCCGAAAATAGTTTTTATGACCGCAAGACAGGAGAAGATCCCGACAATCAGCGTAACCGCAGGTCCGACCAGGCTGACCTGGCGGAGCTGCCGTTCCTTGTTCGAGATCCTTGCAGCAACGATCCGGTCATTCCGTGAAATTTTCGGACCGCCTTTTATTGTATCCAGCTTTGCACCAAGACATTTTCCGCAGAACGTCATGCCGGGTTTAACCGGATAACCGCAGGACTTGCAGACTGCCATTGCAGCCGGGCCGGCGGTAGTTGCCGGAGACCGGGCGAGTTCAGCTCCACAGGATTTACAGAATGTAGTGTTGTCCTCATGGTCAGTTCCGCATTTTTGACAGATCATTTCATACCCAGTTGCCTTTTTTATATATTTAGCATTTTCTTTTCGCATGGATCGACGGGATCTGCAACAGGGCCAACAATGATTGTTGAGTGTCACCACCGGTTTTATTGTATGACTTCGGGATCAGACCTGTACCAGGGATCTGGTATGAGTACCCCCATAGGGATTCTGGTTGCAGTAATTGCCCCGACCGGGTTCGCCCTGCCGGAGTCGGTTGCCGGATAGACAGTACTCCCGCGACCAGGTATGTACATAAGAACCGGAAAGCGTCCGGCACTATTGTCATTGACAGCACGGGGGAACTTCCCGAAAAAAGGTGTGGGATCAATCATATTTCCGGAACAGCGCCGGGTTCTGTCTTCGGATTCACCAGCGCCGGAGGAGGAAAATACCCCCGATAATCACCAGGACAACAACACCGCCAATTGCGATAGTTGGAAGCGGAAGGCCGATTTCGCCCTGAGTTGCCGGTACGGCAGTGGTCTGTTGCACGACCGGGGCCGTTGTTGCCGGTACAGTACTTTTCACCGTAGCGGAACCGGTGCCAGGTCCCCGATTGTTACCGAGGATGAAGTGATGGTCTGGTTACTGCCTGTGCCGGGCTGTGCACTTATAGCATAGAGCGAGAACGAGGGGCTTATTGCCGTGAAGGTGATCTTCCCCTGGCTGGCGGCCCCGGCTGTTGTCGGCAGGGCAACCCACTCCTTGCCGGTGTAATGGTACATCACGATATTCTGCGGGGACATGTGGTGCTCTTCCAGCCACGAGACCGGGACCGTGAAGGTGATGGTTGTGCCGGTTATCGTCGTGTACTGCGCGGGGACGAGGCTGATATACTCGTATATAGTGTCCGGTGATGG
Source organism: Methanoregula sp. (assembly GCA_041645435.1). NCBI lineage: Archaea > Methanobacteriati > Methanobacteriota > Methanomicrobia > Methanomicrobiales > Methanoregulaceae > Methanoregula > Methanoregula sp. The sequence goes on along the minus strand of JBAZQB010000007.1, from coordinate 118,728 downwards.
GGAGATCCCAGCTCCCGGTGAGGAGAGTACTGTACCGGTGACGATAAGATCGGTAATCCCGGTGCCGGTCACTTCAACCCTGCTCACCGCGGAATCGCCGCCAACATTTACTACCGCAGAACCGGAAGCCGGCGCGGATTTTGCTGCCGACGGTCCATCACTGCCACCGTCAATATAGGGCGAAGACCCGACCGTAATGTAACCACTCTTCTGCGTACTAAGATCTCATATCATTGTGGCGCAAACCCGGAAAAGGCCCGGCTTGTTCCTGGGTATTAAAAAAGAAAAATTATTCTTCAGATCCGGATTCTGTCGGAGGAGTTGTTCTGACTTTCCAGCAGAAGTAGAAAATCGAGATTATAACGAGGACTGCAAGAAGGGCTGCACTGAAGATGTTTTCTGCAACAAGCATGTTGATGGGGATTTTCATGTGGGCCATATCGTTGAAGTACCCGATAAAGAGGGCGACTATAAGAAAAAAAATAGACCCGACTATGCAGCCCAGGATGACTGCTGCGATATACCGCAGTACGCTCGGTTGTGATGGGTTTTCCGTCATTAAATGACTATTTTGCTCTGCCTGCTATTTAGCGGTTGCCCTTATGAGCAGCGATCCGGTCGTTTTTTCCTGACACATTCCGGTCATTACGGGGGACTGACCTGGAGCGAGATACCTTCGAACTCTGCGATAAGACGCGGGCCCTCGCTCACGATAATCCGGTACGTGGAGTATTTTCCGTTATCCGCCACCAGCTCAGCCCGGGCCAGAAGGGACCCGGTTGCCGGGGCAATATACAGGATGTGCACAGAAACCGCGACCCGGTTATCCCCCCCGCAGTTTGCGGCAATGCCAAAGGCATGATCGGCAAGGGCGAAGATAGCGCCCCCGTGGGCAATCCCGTCCGGGTTTGTCTTTCCCGTAAGATCCATGACAACTTCCGCGTACCCGTCATGGGCTTTTGTCACGAACATACCAAGAAGCCGGGCAAATTCGCACTCATTGAATGCAGCAATGCTGTCCTGTGCAGTCTTGTCGGCAGAATCACCGGTATCAGACATTATTCCCTCAAAAAAAATGTGGCACGGTGCGGGTCATTTGTACTCTTTCTGGGTATACGAGTACTTGTCGTTTTCACCGCCATCGGCAACGATATAAATCCATTCGTAGATGGATTGGAGAGTCCCAAATTTCTGGTACCGGCGCATCGAGAATCCGACTTTGAGTTTGCCGTCAAATTTTATTTTACCCTGGTCTTTTAACCGCATGGCGATTTCAAGGTCATCGCCGGCATCGATACACCGGTACATGCCGGCTTTTTCAAATGCCTCTTTCCGGAAGGCCGTGTTGCACCCGAGCGTGTAATAGAATGTCCGGCTGTAGTAACCAATGCGGGAGAAGGTGTTTGCAAGCAGGAGGGAGAAGCGGTTGCCAAGTCCTTCTTCAATGGGGTAGACCGGGCCATAGAGCTGGGCTATTCCAGGGTTTTTGAAATTCTCCTCAACCCGTTTTATCCAGTCAGGCGGGAGGATGCAGTCGGCATCAGTGGTTGCGATGATATCCCCTTTTGCCTCCTTAACCCCGTCGTTCCTTGCCCCGCCGACTTTTTTGCTGGTCTGGGTGAAAACCTTGTCTGCATATTTTTTTGCAATCTCGCAGGTTGCATCCTTTGAGCCGCCATCTACGACAATGATCTCGTACTCGTTCCGCGGAACGGTCTGGTGACAGAGGGAAACGAGGCACTGGGCGATATTTTCTTCTTCATTGAACGTGGGGATGATAACCGAGATCATGTGCGGGAAACTCCGGTATCGTTTTTGGTCTGGCGCATAATAAGGGTGATGCAGGGTCCGGCACGGTTACTGCGCCGGATATGATGCAATAAAATCCATGACACTGCGGATGCAGCCGTCCATATTCAGGTACTCGAACTGGGAGAATCGTCCAACAAGCGGGATGCCCGTGGACTGGCAGTACTCTTTGACAATTCCGATATTTTCCTGGTAGTTGAGATCATAGACAACATAGGCAAACGGCTGGCGTTCAATGGACGAAAAGACAACATCCTCCCGCTTCCCGATCTTCATGGTTTCGAGCATGGATACGACTTCATCGGTCAGCTCTTTATCCGACATACCGGCGACTTCGTCCCCCGGCTGGTGGGTGATCTCGGCAAGTACGGCGCTCTTCCCGTCCGGGGCAACATGCCGGCTGTAACTTGAGGGGAACGAGACCCGGTTGGTTTTTCCGAGCGCCGGGTCCGGCAGGTACAGCCACGAGATCTCCGGCACGCCTGCCTTATAGCCGATATTCACGCAGACAAGCGAGTTGTATTTCAGCGACCGGCAGGCCTCGGTCACCCGGGCCGGTACCCCGTCCAGGCAGGGAAGCAGGTGCTGGACCGGGATAGTGCTGATGATGCGGTCAGCAGTAACGGTCTCTTTTCCATTGCTGATGAGCCACGATTTGCCGGACTTCCTGATCGAACTGATCCGGAAACCGGTGCGGACGAACTGCTCCACCGGCCGGGCAATCGCGGTTACCAGTGCCCCGATCCCGCCATCCAGCGGGTACGAAAAGACGGCCTGGTGAGTGTAGCCCTCGGTCTCGATCCCGATGGCGGACTTGATGATGTCCTCAACCGGTGGCCGGGGGATACGGCCGTCAACCCAGTGGTGCGACATCTCGTCGGTTTTGTATTTCCAGATCTTCTCGTTATAGGGCACAAGATAACATTCGGCGATGCCGTCACCGAATGTATAATAGATCCATTCCTTGAAATTGTTCGGGGGAGAAACTTCGCCTTTCTCAACCGCAATAAGATTCCTGATGAACCCAAAGGTGCAGGCAAGACGGTCCTCATCGGGAAGCTGGGAGAGGCCGTTCTCGAACGGGTACTTGACATACTGGCCTTTGTAGAAGATCTTGGTATGCCGGTTGTTCCGCTGCTCGTTTCCTGCTATCATCCGGCGCATGAACGCGAGCACTTCGGTGTCCCGGGAAAAGATGATGTGGGAACCCCCGATATCGAACGTAAATCCCTTGTCGGTTTTCGACCGGCAGAGCCCGCCATATTCTGCCTCGGCCTCCAGCACCACGACCTCATCGCCCCGCTCGTGCAGGAGCCGGGCAAGGGCCAGGCCGGAGAGTCCGCCTCCCAGTATTGCCGTCTTCACGCCTTAACGTTGGGACGGCTGGATTTATATTCATGAGTATTGTTTTTTCACGCGGATTCCGGTTTGTGTTCCGGGCCTTTACCCGCCCCGTGCAAAGACCACTTTTACGCCATATCTGAACTTGATGAAGAGGTCGCTTGTAAGCATGACCCGAGTTCCCGCTGTATCGGGATCGAAGGTTGCTAACCCGCTCGCGAGTTCCCCAATCTCTGGTGATATATATCGAAACGTATTTTTTCCTGGTGGGTGAGCACAATACAGGGCGTTTGCCTATCGCAACCATGAGTGTACCGCTCTGTTCGGTCACAACTGCCGGGCTTTTTCTGCATTGGTATCAAAAACGGCGATCGTATCATTAAGTTTTACATCTGCCGTGGAGCGGGGAGCCTGTTGTGCTGCATTGAAGGTTTTTCCGGGCGGGATGGCATGAGTATGAGCGGTTGTGCAGCCAGAGGTAAGGAGCAGGCCGGTTATCAGGAGAATCGAGAGAAACGCGTATCCTCCAAGATTCATGAGCGGGAATTTTTTATTCCCACGATATCAATGTCCTGGAACAGTACTCTGGATATTTTCCCAGCACGTTTGGGGTTATGATTCTCAAATCCCGATGAAAGAATCTTTTCAATCAGATTATATCAATAAAAAATGATACAAAAACTACGATGGAAGGAAGCATCCCGTTTATCCAGACCCTCCAGACCAGTGCCCCGGATCTCGGACCTTTCATGCAGGGGGTAGCAAGCCTTGGCTCGCCCGAATTTTTCCTCATGGTAATCCCCCTCATCTACTGGTGTTTTGACAGAACCCTTGGTATCCGCCTGGCACTCATCCTTTCACTGAGCGGGGCCCTGTGCGATGCCCTCAAGATCGCAATCCATTCTCCCCGGCCGTACTGGGTGAGTCCCGACGTGAAAGCCCTGGCGAGTTATCCCTCGTTTGGTATGCCCTCCGGGCATGCCCAGAGCGCAATGGTTTTTTTTGGGTATCTTGCAGCGTACCTCAGAAAAATGTGGGCCTGGATCATCTGCATCATCCTCATCCTGCTGATAGGCCTTGCACGGGTATTCCAGGCAGTACATTATCCAGAAGATGTTATCGCGGGCTTTGCGGTCGGGCTCGTCATCCTCGTCCTCTTCCTCCGCTTTGAGGAACCGGCAGCCGGGTGGATCGGTAAAAAATCCCTTGGAGTCCAGGTGGGCGCGATCTTTCTTGTATCAATGGGATTGATCGGCATCAGTATCCTGGCGCTGGTATCTCTCGGTTCATGGCAGCTGCCGGCCGGATGGTCCGCGCTGGCATTATCGCAGACCGGTATTCCCATTGATCCTCTTTTCCCCCGTGACACTCTTATTGCCGCAGGTCTGTTGTTTGGATCTGGTACCGGTGCAGTACTTGCGAACCGGTTTATTCCGTTTAACGTGTCAGGTACCCGTTCCCAGAAAGTTGTCAGGTATTGTATTGGTATGGTCATCCTGTTCATCCTCTGGCTGGGACTCAGTCCGCTGACGCATTCCCCGACATTCACCGGCTGGCTTATGACGTACCTGCAGCCTGCCGCTGCGGGCTTGTGGATCGGTATTGGTGCCCCCCTGCTCTTCCGGAAAGCCGGGCTTATTGATACCTAACGACTCGTATCTGTCGGGCAGCGGATCTCTTAACGCAATGGGGATACCTTAAGATTTCTCCCTGCAGGTAGCAGGAACGAATCACGGCATGGAGGGGATGCCGGGATGCTTATCCATCACCAGAGTTATTCCCCGTCTTTCTCTTTACTATCCGCCAATCCCTGCTTTCACACACGTCTCTGCCGTAATAACCTACAGCAGTCCAGGTGAGCTGGAGGGGATGAAATTTTACCTCACACTCCATAGGGCACATGAACAACGATTCAGATCTTATCAGATGAAAAAAGGTTAACGTCTTACGCAGAAGTACCCGCCGCGGAGGTGGTATTTCGTATAGATCTCGCAACCCGAACAGAAACAGCCGATCAGTTTCATGTCCGTGGCCGATGACTGACCGCATGCGCAGAAGAGTTCGGTTGGCTTGTATTTATCCAGGCAGTATTTCCTGTAGTTCTGGCAGTTTTTGCAGTATTTCTTGCAGATTGCGCGGTTCTCTTCGGTATCTTCTACAACAGGTTTGTTTCCGGTTTCAAACATGGTAAAAAAAGTGTGCGATGATGGATTATAGATCTTTTTATACGGGTCTCTTTAGATGAAACCCTGATTCGGATCGGTAATGTACTATTCCAGCACCTTAAATCCAGGAAGGATTTACGGGGTGAAAAAAGGTAAAAATACCTGCCTGAAATTAATGCAAAAAGTAAATTCGTTTTGGAGCGGAAATACTGACGCTCCAGGGGCTTCGCCCTGCCGCAATGGCGCCCCGGTTGCGGTAGTGCTGTATTACCTGAATCGGGATTTTTGGTAATGCCGGGGAATCGCATGCGCCCCCGCCTCCAATGGGGGCAGGGCTGGCGCAAAGGGGGGGCGGACTATTGTAAAAGACAGATGTCAGGGGCTGGATTGGCACGTTACCCATTCAGATTATCTGGCGATGACGCGGAAGTCAGATCAATTTCGCGCACTACAATAAACCGTCCTTGAATATTCTACCCGGTTACGATGACAGCAAGTACCGTGAACGTTCCGGCAACGTAAGGAAAAATCCCCCCAAAAAAATGGTCTAGTGTTTAGCGCAGAAGTATCCAACGCGGAGATGGTGCTTTGTGAAGAGCTCGCAGGCTACGCAGAAACAGCGGATCTCTTTTTTTGGCGGAGCAGAGGATGTTCCGCAGGCACAGAAGAGTTCGGTTGGCTGGTATTTTTCCAGGGAATGAGCTTTGTAGTTCGGGCATATCCCGCAGTATTTCCTGCAGATAGCCCGGTTCTCTTCCGTGTCCTCTACACTATTTTTGCTGGGATTTATCATATTGAAGGATGTGTTCGCTGATGGATAAGAGGTTTTTGTGGTGGGTTCCGTTTCAGAGAAAAAGGCCTGTTCCCCCGGACGGTACTTTATGCCTCACCTTTGCGTCCGGACACGCAATCCCAAGGGGGGTTAACCGGGAGATTACTTCCTGTTCTTTGTGTACTGCAATGCAGGTATTCATGACGGTTTTCCGAACTTACGCTGCGTTGCCCAGCTCGCTATACCGTCGGCAAGCGCTCCATAAATAATCCCAAAGACAAAGAGCAGGCCGGCTCCGGCATAATTGTGGGCAGAGACAGGAACTATGCAGAGCAGGAGGCTGAACAGTGCACCAAGCCCCGCACCCCGGAAGATCGGGCTTATGAGAATCCTGTCGGCAAAACCGATAACAAACCCCTGGAGGGCGCGGCCGTAAAAGATCATAGCCATGAACCAGGGTTCCGGTGTTACTCCCTGGGGGGCGAGAACAAGGAGGCTTCCGGCGCAGTACAGGCCGGTCAGGACACCGATTGCCGTTGTTATTGCTATCCGCTTTTTCTCTGCCATTATTTTCCACTGAACAGTGTATTGTGCCAGAGAAAATATTATTTCTCCACTTCCGGTCCACGGGCAGCCGGGCCCGGGTTCATCATTGCCGTGGCTGAAACGATGTGCTCAGTAGAACCGCACATGACCCAGTTTCACCCCCGGACTATGAAAAATAATACACGTTGTGTTGTGAAAATCGAAAATCCACGTAACGATAGTCCAACAGGGTCCGCATTCTGCCGGAATTACTTCATATAAAACATCTGGAGAAATTAACAATTATCTGAAAAACAAGAATTTCCTTCGGATCTCCCGTGCCATATGGTAAATAAAACTTGCCCGGACATTTCCATTGAAGATCTGTTTCACTGAAAAGAATACCGCTTCGACAGCCCATCCTGTATCATATTTTTTCTCATCGGCCCAGGTGCAATAGCATCCGTTTTGTTTCTCTTAAAAAACATTCTGCGCGATCGGGGTATCCGCCCGATTTGGTGGAGCCCGTCTCCTGGATCTTTATGCCGGAATAGATGTGGAATTTTTCATGACCGTTGAAATATCATTCTAATCATAAGCACCATTTGGAAGGACCTGGGGACTGGGGGGATCCCCGAAAGCGATCTGGGCCTGTTCAAGAAGAACCGGGAACACTTCACCATCGCTGACTTGCTCGTTGGTAATCGCAATGCTGAGGAGATCCTTACTCTTCATATCAGCAATAATGTGAGATTGAATCCATTCCCGGTGAATACTCGCCACCCCCGCATCCATTCATCCCGACGGGTGACATCAATCCCCGTACTGTCGCAACAACAAGATCATTTACCTGATCGTTGAATTCAGGGAGCACCAGACATAATCGGATACGTGATTTCAAAAGAGCCGGCCTTAAGTCTCCCATTCAAACAACCCACCGCCCATGGCATACTTCCATGTCTTGGATATCCACACAACGGTTTTTATTACCTCTATTTTTTATCAGAAACGCAGGCATAGTTCTTTTGGGCGATCTCCTCCCGGATCAACCGGAACTATGCCCTCAAATATGCCCTGTATAAACACCGGTAAAGGGAAACTATTTCTTCCATATAATCGGTTATTTTTGCCTGTAACCTGATTATAACAGGTTTTTTTATGGCGGCGGACAATTTACCGGTCTTATCGTGTCCACCGCAGATTTGTGTCAACAATCGGAGCCCGAATCGCGCGTATTTCTTCACAATCTTACGATCTATCCCTGAAACGCACCGTGGTGTGATCCAACGGTCACTCCCGCTGGCGCATTGATCCCTGAGTTCTCTCAATCAAGATAGTGAAAAACCGGGTCCAGATGAGCATATCCAACCAGATGGCCGGCAGTGCGCAGTTGTGACTGCTCCCCCCCATAGACTACAAACGATCGGTCGGGAGTGTTGCCGGACAACCCGTTCCAGTAGGTGATATTATTGAAATAATCATTATTTGCGGTCCTGCCGGATTTTATTTCAATCGGGATAAGGACTCTTCCCCGTTGTTCGATAAGACAATCTACCTCGTGCCCATGCTGATCCCGCCAGAAGTACAGGTTTCCTTCCAATCCCCGGTTGAATCTGTACTTTAAGAATTCAGTTATGATCAGGGATTCAAAGAGGCCCCCTTTCAATGGATGATACGCGAGATCCTCCGGGCTCTGTATTCCCGCCAGATGGGCAGCAAGCCCGGGATCGGTAAAGCAGAGTTTGGGCATTTTCACCAGTCGCTTATTGAAGTTTTTCTGATGTGGTCTGATAAGGACGATGATGCAGGATGTTTCGAGAAGTGACAACCATTCTTTCGCGGTATTATGAGTAATCCCGCAATCCTGTGCCAGGGAAGAATAATTCACGATCTGCCCGTTCCGGAATGCGCACATCTTCATAAATGTCTGGAATGCGGAAAGGTTCTGTACCTGTTTTAACTGGCGCAGATCGCGCTCAAGATATGTCTGGATATACGACGGATAGAAATCTTCCGGCTGAAGTGCTGTACTATAAAGGCGGGGAAAAAAGCCGGTGAAGAGATACTCTTCGTACGGCCTGACGGGGAATCCCTCGCGCGCAAGTTCCCTCATTGAGAGAGGGAGCAGCCGGATGATCCCGACACGCCCGGCCAGCGACTGCGAGATACTTTCCATCAGCAGAAAATTCTGCGATCCGGTCAGGATATACTGTCCGGGCCGGCCGTTCCTGTCCAGTATTCCCTGAAGATAGGAGAAAAGTTCAGGGACCCTCTGCACTTCATCAATAACCGCACCGGTTTTTTCAAACTGTGCGAGGAAACTCCGCGGATCCTCCTCTGCAAAGGCACGGGTGTCAGGATCTTCCAGGAGGACATAGGGTTTGTCCGGGAAGACCGATCTGACAAGGGTTGTCTTTCCGGACTGACGGGGACCAATGACCGACACGGCTGGAAACCCGTTTGCAAGTACCCTGAGTTTTTCCTCGGCATCCCGTTTGATCATAACCTTTCCCTCTTCCTTATACTGGACAAATTGTCAATCGCTTTTACAATTTGTACAGTGTAGGGTATGGGTACTATAAAATCCTCTTCTCTTGCCATAACCCGACGAGCCACATCTGCTTCCGTTCGGCCGTGACAACCGGAGCCCGTACAAGGGAGATTTAGGATGTGGAATAGCTGACACTCACTGAGGAGAGCGCCTGGATTTCCGCATTTCACGGATATTTCCTCGGAACCGAAAGGCTGGTTGAACCGGTATACAACGTTACTATTTCCGACTTCCGTCTTCTGAACATCTAGATACTAAACAAAATCCGGAGGAAAACCGTTCACTTTTTTTGCTTAATCTGTATCATATCCTGCATTACACCCACGAATTGTTGTATGCAGCCGGTTTTTTTTGTCAGGCTGAAAAGAGTCTCTTCAGAAATTCCATGGTACTCGTGTGAAAGGAGATTCCGGTAGGTTACCAGGCCAACCATCTCATGGGTGAGATCACTTCCGATGATCTCATCGTTCTTAAGGAGAACAAATATTTCCCGGTATGTGGCCGATATGCCGAGATTATGCGCTATGGCCATTTCACTTCCAAGATCGAATACCCGGTTGAGAAGGGAAAACAGAATCATGGATGATGCGTAGAAATTCTGTTTATCATGAAGTTCCTCAATGTTGTGTATACCCAGTTCATCAAGATCCTTCAGATACCGTCAGATATCAGAAACCATTGTCCCGATCCTCACCTCATTGTACTGGATATCGTTTTCATGGTATCTTACACCCGGACTTTCATTGCATGGAGGCAGTGTCTTCGGATAAGAGGAGCTATATCGATATATTCACGGATAGTCTCCGCTAATATCCGGTGGAACCGGAGTTGAGTCTTTGCAAAATAGTACACGCCTATCCCGGAGTACCCGGAACCGTATCGTTATGGGGAGATCCCAGAAGAGGTTCACATCGACTCCCTCAGATCCATAACTAAGGAGATCCCACCGGTCAGACGGGGGCAAATCCTTTGGTGTAACAATGCAGAGATAATATCGGATATACTCCGCGCCTGGTCGCGTGCAACAGAACCGAAGAGTACCAGGGCAATGACTTCTTCCTTCAGAGAAAGTTCACTGATGAGCGGGGTTACCTGCTGCATGTCCGGAATAGTATCCGTTATAGCGGAGTCCTGCAGGGTATTTACCGTATTAATGGCACTTTCGGTGAGCATTCTTATATTGTTTTAGGTTGGGAGAATGCAGGCTCATCAGAAATTATCTTTTGAGAAAAGGCGGTGCCCATGATCGGGTTTTTGTTCATTTTAGTAAACTTTTGTTTTCGCGTGATTCCGACATCCATTGGGTTCTGGTTCTAAAATGGGGGTAATGATTATATCTGCAATCATTATAACTATAATCATTATGAGATTCTACAACCGGGAGAAGGAACAAACCCTCATGGAGCAGCTGAAGAACGCCTCTCCTTCCTTCCTGGTCATTACCGGACGGAGACGGGTTGGGAAAACCGAACTTATCAGGGAATTCTGCCGGAATAAAAAATCTCTCTACTATTACGTTGACCAGAACAAGAGTATCGACATCATGATGGAAGAGTTCGGGCACTATACTGCAACGACCCTGGATTTGCCCGCCTATGTTAAACTCGATACCCCTGAGTCCCTGCTCGAATTCCTCTTCTCATATGAACATCCGGTTATCGTTGTTTTTGATGAATTCCAGCGGTTCTTAAAAGTTTATCCTTCGTTTATCGCACAGGTCCAGCGCTTCTGGGACCAAAAGAGTAAATCGGCACCGGTTTTTTTTATCATCTCGGGATCTTCTGTGGGGATGATCAGAAAGATCTTTCTCGAGGGGGAATCGCCACTCTTCAAACGGGCTGATAATATCCTCACCCTCCGTCCGTTTCCCCCCCGGGAATGCCTGTCTATCCTTGCGGATCTGGGTGTTGAGGATCCGGACGCGCAACTGGATCTGTATCTTCTTTTTGGCGGGACAATTTACTATTACACGTTTCTTGAAAAATACCGGTGTACCAGCCTTGAGGAAGCACTCGATACCCTTGTTCTTGCCGATCTCGCGCCATTCCGGAGGGAGATGAGTGATGTTCTTATTGAAGAGTTCGGACGGGAACATGCAACGTATTACGAGATCCTTGCTGCGATCGCGGAAGGCAGAGGTGCGCAGAAAGAAATTGCTGATTTTACCCATCTTGCACCGACTTCGCTTCCCCCCTATCTCAAAGACCTCACCGATCTTTTGGGGATCATCGAGTACCGGGTCCCGGTTACGGAAGATGACCAGCGCTCGAAAATGGGGAGATATTTCTTTTCCGACAATTTCTTCCGGTTCTATGCCCGGTATATCTACCGGAACATGAGCCTGTACCAGGGTGGGCAGTATGGGCTTCTTAAAGAAAAGATTCTGTCCGAATGGAGGGGATTTTCCGGCCTAGCATTTGAAGAGATGGTCCGGACGATCCTTGTGCAGGAGCTTGCCGGCCGGTACGGGCATATCGGTTCCTGGTGGAACCGGCGGGGAGACGAGATCGATCTTCTCGGTCTTGGCCATGAGGGCAATCTTGCAGTGGAAATTAAAAACCAGCACCTCACTGAATCCGAGGCACGCAGTCTTCTCTCGCACCTCAATAAGAAGATCCCGCTGGTCAAGGGTCTGGCCGGCCCCGTGACCCTGGGGGTTGCCGCCCGGACGGTTGAAGGCAAAGAGAACCTGGTCCGCGAGGGATATTTCATCCGCGATCTGTCGGATCTCGGCATTGGCGGGTGACGTGGGAGGGGGTCTTCTTTTTTTAAAACCTTCATGAGAAAAAACCGGAAATTCAATGAGCAGAAACTATTTTTTTGTTGAGAGTGGGGTAATGTGCCACAATGACAGTTCTTTTCGTTGAACGATCTTTTGATTCTCCGTCAAAGTGGACGCAATTTTTTTTTATCAGCCGGATGTTCTGACACTACCGGAAATTGGCCATAGCCGACTAATTCAGGTCAAAAAGGTTGTGGAGCCGTTCCTGCACATGAGTTTGCATTACGGGTGATAATATGCCTAATTCTCGCTGTAGCATTGATTTTGTGACGGTCATTAATCGGTGGAGTTGAAGTGTGGACGAGACCCGTAACCCTGTTGAGGCAAAACCGGGGTCTAAAGAGTCTATGACTAAATCCGTTTTCAGGGGACTGATTGGAATGCGGCTTGTAATGAAAGCCAGAATAATATGGTCCTGCGGTCCGATCGGGTCAGTAAGGCACACTGCCGGGCGAACTTTTGTATTTGAAAGATCATCGAAGGGAAATAAAATGAGACCTCCTTTATGCTTCGTCTGGGTACGGTTTCCCGTCACTTAAGGTGTAGATCTCCTCCGTTTGATCTTTCAGATTGTTAAAAGCAGGACTTAACATAGCTGCATGTAACCATTTTTTTTCATCCCATTCATCAACCGGCGAGTATAATACAATGACTCGCACATGTTTTGGGACTGATGGGGGAAGTATGCCGTCCACTTTCAACTGGTGATCATCATTGACAGTTCCTGTAAGTTCTATGGCAGTCAGTTGAGTTTCCATTAAGTGTTCCCCCCGTTTTAATTAATATCGGATGGGATCGTTAAACCTGATATATCCTTTAGTTGCATTTTGTCGCGTCAGGATATCACCATTTGGTTGTCCTTTACTTTTTAAAACTATCTCAAGAACGTGTGCCTTTCCTGTAGGCCATCCAACAATGTATATGGCTCGTTGATGATCCTCTTCGTAATCTCTAAATAATTCAGTCACGTTATATTCTTTACATAATAAAAATCACGTTACATTTTATTCACATCCAGAATAATCGGGATAATCAAAACCTCGAGGATTTATCCAATGGTGGAAACAAGCAATAACAACCCTGATTCCAGTTCCAAAGGAGCGTTTTCTGTAAGCTCCCCCCCACAGAATTCCTCCACGGTTGAAGTGAATGTGTTGGATGGGACGCACCTGAAGGGACTCGTTGCCGTGATACCGGCGTACAATGAGCAGGTATCCGTGGGATCCGTTATCCTGCTGGCCCGGGAATATGTTGATACGGTTATTGTTGTCAATGACGGTTCCTCAGATCGGACTGCTGAAGTTGCAAAGCTGGCAGGAGCAGAGGTAATCTCTCTTGAACATAATATGGGAAAAGCGCATGCGCTTCTTCTCGGGTTAAGAAAGGCCCGGGAATCCCACTGTACAGCGGTTGTCATGCTGGATGCGGACGGGCAGCATCACACCCGTGATATCCCGCGGATTGCCGCTCCGGTCCTGAGCGGGGATGCGGACCTGGTGATTGGCTCCCGGTTCATTCATAATTCCGGTAAAATCCCCCTTTACCGGAAGTTCGGACAGAAAACCCTGGATGTTTTTACCAATATCGGAACCAAACAAAAGGTTAGCGATTCCCAATCCGGATACCGGGCGCTGAGCCGGAAGGCGCTTGAGTATCTTGATTTCAGATCCGATGGTTATAATGTAGAATCGGACATGATCGCCCATTTTGTTGCAAAGGGTCTCGTGCTCCGGGAAGTTCCCATTGGCGTGCGCTATGATGTTCCAAACAAGCACAAGAAGAACGCGGTAAGTCATGGTATGGGTGTTTTGGCCCAGCTTATCAACCTGATCAGTTACCGGCGTCCGCTGCTGGCATTCGGGATTCCCGGATTTTTAATGATAGTTGCCGGGTTAATTTCAGAAATCTGGGTTTTTGCGGAACTGTATGCAGGGCATTCTTTTCATTATGTAATCGCAATCGGGAGTGCTTTTGTCCTTGTTCTTGGCATGCTTCTCGTGATTGCCGGGTTAATCCTGAATACGCTTGTAAGGATTGTTAATGAGTGTAAGTGAACAAATTACAGGGAAATACAATTTCTTTTGGGTTCTGTCATTAAATCAGGAAAATTTACCGATTATCCCTCTTCGGATCGAAGATTCTGAATAACGTTGAATAATTAGGATCTATTAGTAAATTGAAGTGGTTTTTGAGTGAATACCCTAAAAAAGTATCATAATCACGGTTTTTCCCATCCGTTTTGTTCCATAATGCCAAAGAATCCGCCAGATTATGCCATGATGTTTGGAGGCCCGACTGTTTCGGAGGGGAATACTCCTTAATCGAAATCCCCATCAGATTGCAGGAACCGTAGGCTGGATGATATCTCATTGTGGCAGGGCACCGTTACCTTACTGCAGTATACCATTTCTCTTGCGGTATCTGGAATATGGGGGATATTTTTCTTCCTCATAATCGATTATTTATTCAAAACTGCTTCTGATATCGTATGGTTTTTATATTCTCAATATCTCATAATTATTGATATTCTTCTGACAGATTCTAAAAAAACCTCACTATCCTTGAGATAATTATCATTACCGGAGGGCTGATATCTTGGAGACTTCAAACAACTCACATCTCATTTTCCCATCCCCCCCGAAAAAAATGAAGATCGCGGATGTCATTGTCGTTATACCGGCATATAATGAGGAACTGGTTATCGGCAGTGTTGTTCTGAAAGCCTGCCGGATTGTTGACAAAGTTATTGTTGTTGACGATGGTTCAACCGATCGCACTTCTGAAGTTGCACAAATGGCCGGTGCCGAAGTATTACGCCTTGATGAAAACCAGGGAAAAGCCCATGCCCTGCTCCTTGGTTTGAAGCATGCCCGAAATCTTGGCGGTAATGCTGTTGTTACCCTTGATGGAGACGGCCAGCACAAAACCCGTGAGATCCCAATCGTGATAAAACCCGTTCTCGATGGAAAAGCAGATCTTGTGATTGGATCCCGATTCCTTCTAAAGGAAAATGGTGTACCTTCCCATCGCAGGGTGGGACAAAAAACCCTGGATCTTTTCACGAAAATTGGTTCAAAGCATGCATGCACCGATTCACAGTCCGGCTTCCGGGCACTTTCTCCCAAGGCTTTGGAAAATCTTGATTTTGTCTCGTACGGCTATGGTATAGAATCCGACATGATCACACATTTTGCCGGACGCGGTCTTACCATTGCGGAGGTGCCCATAACAGTCCGCTATGAAGTCCCCCAGAGCCATAAGAAAAATTTTCTCACCCATGGTCTTGGCGTTCTCGCAGGAATTATCAATCTCCTCAGCTACAAGCGCCCGTTACTTGCTTTTGGCATACCAGGTTTTTTCCTCTTGGGTGTTGGGTTTATTCTTGGCATTTTCTCGTTCTCTGAACATGTAACAACCTCCAGATATTCTCTCACAATCTCCTTGATGAGTGCTACACTTCTGGGTCTTGGTTTGCTGCTGATGGTTGCGGGATTGATTTTGAATGCGCTGGTGATCATTATGGCTAATAAGAAATAATCCACTATGTTTACTGCAATCGATTCAATATTTTTATGTAAATCTAATGTGAGATTAAAATGAAAATTTTACGAGTGACTGGAGATTTATACCCTGCGGTTGTTGGCGGTGTTGGAATCCACACCCATGAATTATCTAAATGGCAGGTAATTAACGGTCATCAGGTGACTGTTTTTACAAACAATCAAAAAAAAGCCCCTGCATGTGAATTTATTGATGGATACGAAGTGAAAAAATTTCCCGTTAGATTATCTCTTTTTGGTAACTCAATCTCTCCGGATTTAATACCTGCAATAATTCGATCAAGAAAAAAATTTGATATTATTCATGCGCACTCACATCTTTTTTTTCCTACGAACATTTGTGTTGGTACTTGTCTCATTGGATCCGCTCCTCTGATAATAACTAATCATGGTTTAATATCGGCAAGTGCACCCCTATGGCTGAATAAACTCTACACGCGAAGTATTACAAAAATCTCTTTTGAAATTGCCGACTGTGTCCTTTGTTATACGGATATAGAAAAAGAAAAATTACACAAATTTGGTGTTCCAACTGAAAAAATTCGTGTAATTCATAATGGGGTTGATACAGAATTGTTTTCTCCACGAAAAACTGGTGGTAAGAAAAAATATCAACAATTATTGTGGGTGGGACGCTTTGTTCCTGGCAAAGGGGTGAATAATTTAATTGAAGCGTTTCAAAAAATTGTTAAGGATTTCGAAAATACACGTTTGATTCTGGTTGGGGAAGGTCCACTTAAATCAACTATTGATGATCAGATTGAAAAATTAGGTCTAAAAAATAATGTTGAGATCTATGATTACTGGAATAACTCTAAATTACCCGAATTGTACAATGAATCCGATATTTTCATTCTTCCGAGTCTAATGGAGGGGGTTCCCCGGACGATTCTTGAGGCAATGGCATGTGGCATACCGGTAATAATTACCGAATTGCCTCACCTCAGGGAAATTGTTAATGGCGCGGGTCTTATTGTTCCTCAAGGGGATTCAGAAAAACTTACATGTGCCATATCTCAATTATTAAATAACAAAGAAATGGCACTGCAACTCGGAAAGGCAGGTAGACAAAAAATCTCGCAGCAGTTTTCATGGCAGGATACTGTTGAAAAAACATTGAATGTGTATAAAGAATTTGTTTAATTCATAACCCATGTGATTCTCGGGTTTTTCCATGTGCGGTATTGTTGGATTCAACTGGAGTGATCAATCGATTTTACGGTCAATGATGGATACCGTGAAACACCGAGGTCCTGATGAGTCGGGTTTTTATATTGATAATCATATCTCTCTCGGTCACCAGCGACTGAAAATCATTGATCTTCATTCAGGAAAACAACCCATCCATAATGAAGATGAGACCATCCAGATTATATTCAATGGTGAGATATACAATTTTCCTCAATTACGTAACCTACTGGAAAAAAAAGGCCATTCTTTTTACACCAATACTGATACTGAAGTTATTGTTCATCTTTATGAAGAATATGGTACGGGATGTGTCAATTATTTAAATGGAATGTTTGCTTTTGCCATCTATGACAACATAAAACATATACTCTTCCTGGCACGAGATCGAATCGGGAAAAAACCGCTGTATTACTGGTTTGATGGTACACGGTTTATTTTCGCATCTGAAATCAAAGCCATACTTGTGCACAAGAACGTTGCACGAAAAGTAAACTACTCTGCGTTTCAATCGTTTCTTCAGTTTCGCTATACTCCTGGAGAAGATACGCTCTTTACCGGAATTAAAAAACTTCTACCCGCACATTCTCTCCACTTGCAGGGAAATCAGATTACGATCAATAAATACTGGGATGTCAGAGAAAAAATCACTATCGGCTCTGAAGATGTGTATCTTGAAAAATGTTTAAAGTTATACCGGTCTGCAGTCAAATCACGTTTAATCAGCGATGTGCCTCTTGGGGTTTATTTGAGTGGTGGCCTTGATTCAGCAAGTATTGTCGCTCTTATGAGTGAATGTACTGATACTATAGACACATTCTCTGTCGGATTTGGATCGACCGCTAATTCCGAAATTTCCTATGCCCGGATGGTGGCAGATGAATTCGGAACTAATCATCATGAATTCATTGTTGAAGACAAACATCTCTCTTTAATCCCAAAAATGGTATGGCACCTTGATGAGCCAATCGGCGATGCTGCAACATTACCTACTATGGTTATTTCACAGGAAGCAAAAAAATTTGTTACTGTTGTTCTTGCCGGCGAAGGCGGGGATGAAATTTTTGCCGGATATGATAATCAACGGGTCATGATGCTGTGTTCAAAGGCGTCTGGGATTCTTCGTCCGGTTTCTGGGGCAATAAATGCCCTCAAACAGGTTCTCCCGCCAGAGAAAAATGCATGCCGGTTGCTGGATATTCTCTCGCAAAAAGATTTACCCCATCAATATTTTGTTCTGAACTCTTTGTTCAATCCGAGAGAAATGAAAAATCTCGGGCTTTCTGAGGAACCTCCGGATCTTTCCTCATTTCATACAGAAAATATGAACAAACTTAATACATTGCTTTATTATGGTATTCATACGTGGCTTCCGAATGATTTCTGTATGAAAGCGGATAAAATGACCATGGCTTATGGTATTGAAGAACGTGCACCACTCCTCGACTACACTCTTGTCGATTTTTCATTCACACTCCCTGTATCATTAAAACTCCGAAATGGGTCGGGAAAATATATCCTGAAAAAATCTATGGATCATATCCTGCCTAAGGATATTATTTACCGGAAGAAGCATGGCTATAATGCTCCGATGGATGCGTGGTTCAAAGGACTGTTGAAAGAATCACTTGAACATATTCTCGAAGAACGTTCACATTTATTATATGATCACTCTTATATCACAGGATTATTGGGGAAATTTCAAAACGCGGGAAATGATTACCGGATGAATTTCTATAATGCCCAGAAATTATGGAGTATATTCATGTTTGAAATGTGGTATAAGATTTTTATTGATAGAGTTGATTATAATAAAATTCGGATATGATCTTTTAAATTAATTCCCTGAATGAAGGAAGAACTCAGAATGGTATTTGGGATGGTAGGGGACGGCATTTTCGTGAATCATAATGATATTATGTTTTGTCAATAGAAACGCATATGAACGCAATTTCACGCCCAAACCATGAAAATTGCGTAAAATTAAATCGATGTTGAATGTAATTTTTCTGGAGATCTGGTGGAAAATAAGTGGAATTCGAGAATTGCAGATCACGCGGTGGATAATTCAATAAATAGTGTATTCCGGTTTGCTGACATTTTTTCTCGATACAGTATGTGAACATAACATATTAAGGAAACAATGTACCTTACCCCTTTTGGTTGATCATACCTTGTTTTTATCGGAAAAAAAGATTTTATAGAGCCATTATTTAATAAATTACTTCAATAAGTTATAGAGGATTATCTATGGGAAAATTAAAACCTCAACCAATCCAATCACAGAATTCACTCATATTAAAGAAAAAAACGGCCCATAGTTTTGGATTTGAATGGACACGATTCCACAAATTAAAGAGCGAGAAAGGTTTTTTAGAATTTGTCAGCCCGATCGATAAGAAATATTTTAAAAATAAACGAGTACTTGATGCAGGATGCGGCAATGGCAGCTATGCATACTATGCTGCGTCTTATGGCGCAGAAGTAATCGCTATTGATTTTAGTGATGCCGTGTCTGTTGCACAAGAGAATACAAAGAATATGAACGTCCAGGTAGTGCGGGGAGATATTACCCATCCACCATTCAAAGAAAACAAATTTGACTATATTTTTTCGATAGGTGTATTACATCATCTCCCTGAACCGGAAACCGGGTTTCATCAACTCATTCCATTATTAAAGCCCGGCGCGCTCATTTCAATTTGGGTGTATGGGAGAGCGAAACAATGGGCAGCGGTTTATTTTTATGAACCCCTTATTAAGATTACTCATCGCCTGCCTCATCGGTTATTGTATTATCTCTGTTACGTACCAGCGACAATAATGGAAATAATAAATGGTTTCAGTATTCTTTTGAAGAAGATCCATCTGAAAAAACTATCTTCTGTTATTCCCTTCAAATATTATGAAACGTACCCATTTTCAGTTAAATTAAATGATGCATTTGACGTATTTGCAACACCCTCCGCTCGATATTATTCTGATGAGGAAATTTTTAATTGGTTTACAAGAGCAAATTTAATTGATATCTCTATTACGACAGAAGGTGTCTCAAAAGGAATCAAGGGATTCGGGATAAAAAAATGAATCCGATCTCCGTAAATGTATTAACTCCCCCGCGATTAGGAGGTCCATTTACTTGGGCAAAAAATTTGGTGCAATTATTAAATCAAAAAAACATACGTTCAAAACATATTTTTCAAAGAAGAAATCTTCTTTTTTCTCCTATTTATCAGGATGCAGATATTATTCATACTGCATTCCCACAATTTTTTAAATTATATCGAAAACCGATTGTGTTTACATTGCATGGGGATTATACTATCGAAAAATCACAATGGATCTATCCTACAAAGCTCGCAATAAGAAAAGCAAACGCATTAACTACTCCAAGCTATTACCTAAAGGATAAATTACATCTTGATGATGCAATTGTAATACCAAATGCGGTGTACCCTGATTATTATAATATTGTCAATCACCGAAAAAACGATCAAATACATATCGTCAGCGTAACGAATTTTGCATTCCGGGATAAAGCAGAGGGTATTATACGGACGATAAAATTCATTGATGAACTAAAAAAATTGACGGATATCACTATAAATTATACTATTGTGGGGGATGGGAAATATCTTGATCATGTGAAAACAACCACTCAAGATATCCGCGTAACTCCCCACTTTACGGGTTTTCTCAAAGATATAAGACCCATATTAGAAAACGGAGATATTTTTATTTATTATTCAATACATGACAATTTTCCAATTTCTCTTTTAGAGGCTATGGCATCAGGATTGCCAATTGTCACCAACAATGTCGGGGCAGTCCCGGAAATTATTACAGATAGTTATGATGGCTATGTCTGTGCTGATGATGAAAAATACAAGGAATGTCTTTTGAAATTAATTGAAAATACTCAATTGCGTGAAAATATCGGACTGAATGCTAGATGTACTGTTGAAGAAAAATTCAATTGGGTTTCGCGCATTTATCAGTATATTTCCATATATAATGAGGTTCTTCATTAATAACTAAAAAGAAACCCATATTTATTCTACGATTTTCTCTCACAGCATTTAATCGGTTAACATATATATAAAAAACAAGATCGATTGTTGAATCTTCACCATGTGAAGGTAAAATATAACTTCAATAAATAGGATAAACTTCATTATCGCATGAACCTGGTGAAAATTTGAAAATTACAGCGTTTAATAATTTCAATCCTCAAAAAATTTGTTTTTGTGCTCCTTATGCATATGATTTATTGATGCAGCACAATACGGGCTATGTTGGGGGTGCGGAACTCCAGCAAATGCTAATTGCTCAGGGTTTAAATAAAAGGAATTTTAAAATATTTTTTATTGTTCTTGGTGATGGAAAAGATCAAAATAAAATTGAGGATATTGATGGTATAAAGATATGTAAATCGATCCCTTTGGGACTAAAAATTAATGGTATTTTAGGATATTTCTTTACTTTCAAAAAAATGTGGAACTCTCTAAAAAATGTAAATGCAGATATTTATTTTCAACAATGTAGCGACAATTTAACCGGCATTATTGCTCTATTTTGCTTATTACATCGGAAAAAATTTATTTATCAGATTGGAAGTGATGAAGATGTTAACGGCAATTTTGTAAAACAAATGCATTTTTTTAAGAAGAGGCTATATTTTTTTGGATTATCCGTAGCAAAAGTCATCATATGCCAAAGTGAATATCAAAAACAACTCCTGAACAAAAACCATCACAAAATTGGCAGAATCATAAAAAATCCATACCCCCTAAAAACAATAGCCATTGAGAAATCCAAACCGCCAATTATCTTATGGGTGGGGTCAATAAAACCAATGTTTAAACAACCGGAATTGTTCTTAGATTTAGCAAAAAAGATGCCTGATATTTCCTTTCAAATGATTGGAGGTCCTTCTACGGATATTGAATTTTATGAGCAGATTAAAGAATCTGCAAAAAAGATTCCCAACTTAGATTTCAAGGGATTCATCCCATACAAAGACATTGATAATTATTTTGCGAAAGCGTCAATATTTGTAAACACCTCAAGTGTTGAGGGATTCCCGAATGTTTTTTTACAAGCATGGAATGCATATTTGCCGGTAATTAGTTTAAATGTTGATCCCGATAACATAATAAAAAAATTTAAATTAGGACTCTGTTCCGGCACAATTGATCAAATGGAAAAGGATATTACTGCATTTATCAATAATGAGGAATTAAGAATTGAATATGGAAATAATGGTCGGAATTATATAGAGAGAGAACATGAACAAAATAAGATCATTGAACAATTTATAAAATTAATTGATGAGTTATAAATGAGGTTAACGAACTATAAAAAATTCGTTAGTCTTTAATTGGAGGGCAGTTGATTATGGAAAAGCGGATTTTGTTTATTGAACCACCATTTTATAGATTGTACAAAGAAACATATTCATTAACTCGTTATCCGCTTTCTTTGGGCTATTTGGCCGGAACACTGACAGATAAAACGGAATGGACTGTGATGGCATATAATGCAGATTTCTGCCAGAATAATGAACCTTTTTCAATGAGTTCTCTTTCCGGAGAGGGGTTTAAATCATATTTAATGAATTTAAAAAATTTAAATTATATAACTTGGTGCGAAATAAAAAATGTGATTTTGGATTTTCGCCCATCAATTATTGCTATTACTTCAAAATCTCAAAATTTTTCATCTGCTGAAAATATTGCCCGTATTGCCAAATCGATCGATAAAACAATCATCGTAATTATTGGCGGTCCCCACCCAACAATGATTGGAGGAAAAATCCTTATAAATCCGGATATTGATTTTTGTGTCCGTGGAGAAGGAGAGGAAACAATTATCGGTCTTCTTGAATCGATTGTAGAGCATAAAAGTGTTAATGCTATTAACGGTATTTCATTCAGGGAGAATAACAAGATTATTGACAACCCTCCACAAAAATTTATTGAGAATTTGGATAGGCTTCGTTTCCCACACCTATCTGCACCCGCCATTTTAAAGGATTATGATCAATATCCAAAAAGTGCGTTTAAATATATTTTTGCTACACGCGGGTGTCCTTATAATTGTTTTTTTTGTGGTTCCCGAAATATATGGGGGCGTAAAGTTCGGTTTCGTTCACCACATAACGTCGTTGAAGAAATTATCAGCCTTCAAAGGATGGGTGTTCAGTCCATACATTTTGACGATGACACATTTGGTGTAAATAAAAAATATTTGACAGAGTTATGTTTATCAATAAGGGAAAAATGCCCTGATATTTCATGGAGCTGTGAAATCCATGTTAACCTTGTTGATGATGAGAATATTTCATTGATGAAATCTGCAGGGTGTAATTTTATCTCTCTTGGCATTGAGTCGGGAAACAACTATATCCTGAAAGAAAACAGGAAAAATATTACTATTGAAAAGACGCTTGCTGCAGCAAAAATTATCAAAAAACATAACTTATGGTTATCAGCGTTTTTTATGGTTGGATTTCCCCAGGAAACTATGGAGACCCTCAATGACACACTGGCTGCGATTAAAAAAATTCCCGCGGATGGAATTGTTTATAGTATTTTCACACCATATCCGGGAACAGAAGCATTTGAATTTTGTAAAGATAAGGGATTGATTAAAGATGATTTTGATGTATCACGATATAATCATCAAAGTCCGGAAAACTGTTTCTGCATGTTTTTATCCCCAGAGCAATTCCGGAAAAAAGTCAAGGAAATAGAAAATGTGGTAGATAGAAAAACAACGATGTTAAGAATAAAGTTGATATTTTCAAAGGCAGGGATTGATCTGGTTAAACAAAATGGCATAATCAATTCATTTAAATATGGTGTGAAGGGGTTATTTGGTTGAATATTACCTATATTACCAATACCTGTTTCTAACCAATGTTTGACGACGATAATTTTGAAACTAATGAAATAACAAAAATGTGGATATTATAAATTGGTCATTCCATGGATATTGCGATAAAATCTGATTTATATCGGTATTGCGGGGATACTTTGAGCAAGTCATTTTTTAATCACTTAAAATTTACGATTGGTTTCCGCCATTCGCATTATTTAAGAAAAAGTACTATGAGTTATGAGAATGGAAATAAATTCTATTTTTTATTCTGGAACTTTATGCTTACTCGTCTTCAAGTAAAGTACCATATTCATATCAGTCCATTCACAAAAATTGGTTACAGACTTTATCTTGGTTATGCAGAGTTTATCACAATCGCACAAAATGCAAAGATCGGCAACAATTTGAATATTAACCATGGGGCAGTAATTGGTAAAAACAATCGTGGGAAAAAAAGGAGTACCCACAATTGGAAATAATGTCTTGATAGCACCATTATCGTATGTAAATTTTGATGTTCCTGATAACGCAGTTGTTGCAGGTAATCCGGCACAAATAATTTCCTATTCAGGAACTGATGGATATATTAATAATAAATTGACGTATGCTGAATGAAATAATTTTGGAGATTTCTACAGAGCAGAAATTCTGGTACATCGGAAAATAATTCACTCAAAATTACCAAAACAATTACGACATTCATCGAATGGATAATCTCTCTTTTTTATCATTTTCCGGATTTCTTCCATTTTCTTAGATCGAAACGGGTTTACATCAGAAAAAATATTTCCAAATATTGGATCCGGTGGAATTTGTCGTTGACAGCCACCAATGTTTCCATCCCCATCCAGATTGATAACATAATTATGAGACCTGCAGGAAAATTTCGGGCTGCTCAAATCAACATAAATGGGTTTCTGTCGGATATATTTCCGATTCGCTGATATCCGATCAATAAAATTGATAATTTTTTCATCTTCAATTGTGATAGTATCTGGTTTATTATTGATTATTTCTGGTTTGTAGGAAAGGCAATTTTGAAAATCCAAGAATTTTGGCTCCAACATATCACAAAGTGATAAGATTTTTTCTAATTCTTGGTAATTTGCTTTTGTGATGATAAATGAAAACCCGACATTTTCAAATTTTGACTTGAGTTCCCTGAAATTGGAAATTACCTGCTCAAACATATCGCTGCCTGTATTGTTGATATAACTTGTCGAATCTGAACCATACAGACTAATTGAAATTGAGTTTGGTATCGTTTTTAATTGACGAAAAGGACCGATATTACTTCCATTGGTGATTATACCTACATACTTATGGTTCACTCTTAAAAAATCGACAATGAGAGGAAATTCAGAACATAATGTTGGTTCTCCAAACCCGGCCAGGGTAAAATACCGAAGAGTTGGATAAATTTCTAATACTTTTTTTATAACGTGTAATTCCATATTTTTCCTTTTTTCAAAGGTTTTGACACTTCTCCTGCAGATCGTACAATTAAAATTACATGAAAATGTCAAAAATAATGAACACGATACCGGTAAAACACGTGAATTTAGTATCGAATTAAGAATTTTTTTAATCGGTCGTGGTATTATTTGTCGCCAGATCATAGTAATTGGGGGTTTTTTATTACCTGACAAAATTTTCCTTTGACGTTCGCTCCATTGATTCCAGTCCTCCTTGAAAAAAACATTATGTTTTTCCGTGATTCTTAATGATGATTTCTCCAAATAATTGAAATCGTAACGTACCGCAACAGCATTCGTATCGTTTTCGTTTTTGGATGAGCGATGATCATGGATTAATTCGATATCGTCAATTAGGTAAGCGTGAATATCGACCTCATTTTTTATTGCGCGAATACATAATTCAAAATCTTCACCTCCCACGAACATTTTTTCATCATAGAGGCCGATTTGTTCAAATATCCTCCGATTAATAATTGATGCACCACCGGGAAACCAGTTGATGGTGTTGTTGATGGTATCTACGTACGTTACTTCCCCACCAACAATCCGTAATGAACGGGAATAATCATTGAATAATTTTTCATGGACATTATATAATCTTGGGATAAACACATCTACATCTGTGTTGGAGATAATGTGTCGTTGAATTTTATTCTGCCAATTTTGGGTTTTAACAACGATATCATTGTCAATAAAAAACAGCCATTTGGATGAAATATGAGAAATAAGAAAATTTCTTCCACCAGATACACCTAAATTTTCTTTTGAATCAAAAATTACTATCTGATTATTTTGTTGAATAATGTTTTCAAGCCGTTTTCGGGATTCAAGCGCAGAGCCATTATTTAATATATAAATGGGTAATTTTGATGGAAGAAAACTTTGAATACATTCAATTGTCTGATCGACTTTTTCGAAAAAAAGAATGCAGATTGCGATATCCAGTACATTATCATTCATAAATTTCGTGTCCTCTATTATATCATAATACGATTTGTTATGGTGTGCTCCAATTAATTCTTATTGTGTTGACAATGTTTATGCCCGATTTGGATATATTTTTGGGTCTCAGTACTTCACAATTTTAGCCCCCGAAAAAGAGAACCGTGATATTTAAATAATAGGCTGGTACCGAATATGTCCTATAACCGGCAAATTGCCTTCCGAATAAAGAATGAGCAACGAGCAGAAGATTGTATAGAAATAGCAGAATGCGATCAATCAGTACATCACCATTTCCATTAACGGAATGCTACAACAAAAGACAATCATCAAGTCACTTGTCGGGAAGTCAGCGAACAACGATCAGTGCATTCATGATGTAGAAAACATCCCGTGTGATACGTCGCTCATATACTATTGTCCAAGATGAACCTCGATTCACTTCTAGAGTTAGAATCAAAGATTCTCACCGATTTAAACGATCAAATCCATATTCCAGGAAAAACGTATCATTTTATAATTGATTTCATCTACGATCAATACTACGATGAGATTGTTGACGCGAATAAAGATTACGTCCTTAAAAGTAAAATGAAGGATTCTACGACAACATTTTATTAGTACGTTTCGCTCTACATCATGACGATGACGAAAGGCCAACTATGGACCCTCACAGTTTTCCCGGTAAAGAAAGGAATATCAAAGGTCTATTACATTCGAAAATTCCTGGCGATAATCAACGATGAAATAGTGAATATCAAGGTACTCTGTCTTGATCGGTGTTTTTATTCAAACGAGGTGATCTCGTTTCTTCAGGAGGAGAACATCCCGCACATTGTTCCGGGAAGAAAACACGGAAATGGATTCAAGAGAGAACTCAAGGGTAATCATTCCCAATAGGTCCAGGAAACGACGGGGAGACCTATAAACCTCTTGATCTTACTCTGCAATTGATGTTCAGTAACTACAGGGGAAGAATAAGAAATTCGGGAATGTGAATATCGGGTATGTCATATACGGTATTGATTGGATGCCCCGAAAAGTCAACAGGGTCTATAAAACCGGTTCGCTATCGAATCATCATACCGTATCTGTACATCGTGTGAGATAAAACCACTTCCAGAAATGTTGTGCTCAGGTCCTTTTTAATGATAATCTCATTCCTACTCAAGAATCTCATGTAGACTCTTCAATAGATCTTCATCTCAAAAGTCCGGGTCGAAGACGATTGACGAAGATTTAGAGAAGTACGGGACTTCTATATTGGAAGAGGGATGATTTTACAATCCTACTTAAGTATGGGGGAATCAATATAAACGTCTAAAATCGGTATCGTAACTTCCGCGGTAATGGGGGAATTTATTTTATCTAACATACAATCATAAACATTGTCCGGAGAATGAGTTTTGGAATCCATTCAGAAAAAAAAATTCAGTAGATTTTATTCATTTTTTTCGGAGAGTCATTTCAATTCATATTATACTACAAAAAAAATTGTACCAGTATTTATTTTTTTATCGATTATTCTGGAATTAATTATTATCATTTTAACAAACTTGGCAGCAGGGTATGAACTATCAATATACACCGCATTTCCATGGATATTCTGGGTATGTTTTTTCTCATCAGTTTTGCTAAGTTTATATTTAGTATTTTCTTCAATAATAGATAAACTTAAACAACTTTGGATATATGGACTTATTGGAATTATTTTAAACTATACTATTTTTTTATTGTTACCAACAATTCGTGGCTATTATTTCCTCGCACAAGGTAATGATGATGTTTTTTCACATCTTGCTTACACAGATGTAATACTTCAGACAGGGCATCTTTTTAAGGGGGATGTATATCCTGCCAGTCACATTCTTTTTTCAGTTCTTGCGGTTCTTGGCATTCCAATAAATATTATTGCAAATTTTTTCCCCTATTTATTTACAATACTATTGATATTGTTCTTTTATACACTCGGTCGTTCACTATCTTCAGAATTGCAGCTCGCTCTATTAATGGTAATATTTGCGACACCCCTATTATTTTCATATTTTCATTATACCTTTCATCCATTTATCTATGCACTTTTTTTTATGCCACTAATTCTTAGTTGTATTCATAGGATAAACCATGGAAATTCCATAAATTTAATTATTATTTTCATTTTCCTTATGGCAATTGTTTTTTTTCACCCACTTGTTACATTTTTCACCATAGGTATTTTAGTAATATATTTTTTGAACGCTTATTTCCTTAAAAATGAATATAAGAAATATTTCAGAAATACAATTATCATGATCTCCCTCTATGGTTTCATCGCTTTTTTCACATGGTATTTTTCTTTTTCTGGTATTTTGCTAACAATTAAAAATTTTTATGATGCATTTTTTAATTTTGAACCCGACGAAAAAACAATTGTATCTCAGTACTCACAAGTCGTAACTTCAAGTCAATCAGACACTCTAACAATAATAATAAACTATATCAAACCTTATGGGGCGATTACACTATTTCTCATTATTGCCATCGTGTGTTTGTTGTATGTTGTGTATATGCTTTTTCAAAAAAAATATCATTATCAAGAGATATTATTCAGCACACAATTGTTATTTGGTATTGGGTGTGCAATAGTTGTAAGTTTTTTGGCTTCAATCGTTTCAGAACCACAGCGGGCTGTAGCACTAGAACTGATAATGGGAATTATTCTTTCTGCTATTTGCTTTGACCAATGGTTAAAAATATATCCAGAAAAGAAAAGAAAAATCATTATTCTATCTGGACTTTTTATTATTATCTCATTTGCAATTATCTTCGGATTAATGGCGGTATATGAGAGTCCCTGGACAAGTACTCCAAGCAAACAAATGACATATATGGAAAAAGACGGGATAACGTGGCTTTTTTCCTACAGAATTATTGACCAGCCGACCTATCTTAAAACCGCCAATTACAGAAAAATGGAAATGTACGTCTTTGGGATTATAAATTATAGAAATAATCAAGGCGTTTTTATTTCCGAAAGTATTCCAACTCATTTTGGGTATAAATCAGTAAATCATCTCGATGTAACCCTTAAAACCAAACAGCAAACATATTTAATCACTCATGAGAAGATGCGACAATTTATTTTAGCTATTCGTGAAGATCGTCGTGATCGTATTGATTCGTATAATGGGGAGGATTTTTTCCGGCTTAATAATGACAACTCTGTGCAGAGTGTTTATAAAAATGGAGAGTATGAGATTTGGATCATTCAACCGTATTAATCCTATTAATTAATCATTTTTTTAAGCGAGAACAATATTTCCTGCAAGGTAATGCACGAATATAAATCTGTGTTGATAAATTCATCACTGTAATGCCAAAATATGTTCTGAAAAAATTAATTAAATAAACCAATCTATGAGGTTGCATCTTGAACAGTTGCCAGTATTCGTTCCTAACTAGCTTAAGATTACCTTTCATTAACAAAAAGGAAACCCTTGCATTATGATAATATTCTTTTTCACCAGAATTTAACGAGTCAATAAAATCCTTTGTATTATCTCCTTTAAACGGGTATTTAGTAATATCAATTTTTTCATTGTTTGCATATCTTATTACAACAATATGATAGGCAATCGATTTTTCAAAATTTGAAATAGTAATTGACTGATTATGGGTTCTTGATCGATACAATATTTCCTGAAGATTTCGAATCTTGTGATTCTTAGCAATTTTTAAAAATAATGCATAATCCTGACATAATCGGAATTGAACCGGATATCTTCCATTTGCTTCAAATACATTTTTTCTTGCCAGAATAGATCCATGAATAACCTGATTTGAATCCAGAAAATCAATAAACTCTGGCTCAGCTATTGGGAACTGCAATTCAATAATTTCTGAGTTTTCGTTTATTTTCTCTGCTCCGGTTCCAACGATAGATATATCCGGGTGTGAATCCAGATAATCTACTTGTTGTTTCAGTCGTTGTGGAAAGGATGTATCATCTGCATCCATCCGCGCAATATATATCCCGCGCGATTCAGATAATCCTTTATTGAGGGATCGTGTAAGGCCAATATTCTCAATATTCCAGACAATCTTTATCCTTGAATCATTATATAATTGAAGGATTTCTCGGGTAGAATCTGTAGAGGCATCATCAATAATTAAAAATTCAAAATCAGTAAATGTCTGAGAGAGGATACTATCAATTGCATCTTGGAGATATTGCTCACCATTATATACTGACATTATTACGGTAACTCGTGGGGGGGTCATGAATACCTCATGGAGTATACGCGCTGTAATACTCCATCTCCCACTCTGTTGATGTTCGAGATTGCCTCATATAAACCCAGGCGGGGTCGAATTCTTTTTAAAAAAAATTTTCCAAATATTCCGTTCCGTGGGAATAATATTGTCTGAAAACAATACCCACTTTCTTTATTCAGAGCATTCCTTCGACAACGATCAAATCCTGCATCCCCGATAAAAAACTTTGACTTTTTGAATTTTTTGTTTACATTATGGGGAAAACCTTCTCGTAGGGAAAGATATCGGATTGATTGGCCAAGAATCATTTGTGTAAACGTTTTCACTTCCCGGATCATTCTGCCATGACCTTTTGTAGCAGATCTAATTCTTTGTGCACAGTCATATCCAGTGAATAGTGGGAAAGAATATATTTCCGTGCCTTCCTTCCCATTTCCATCTGAAGGGATTCATCGGTCATGACAGTATGAATCGCATTTGCAATACTTGACGGTTCGGTATTGCAGAGATATCCTGTCTCGTTATGAATTATGTCTTCCCGTATTCCTTGAACGTTTGATCCTATGCAGGGAAGGCCACAACTCATTGCTTCTAGGAGTGATTTTGGATGGCCTTCATGAAATGATGGGAGAATAAATGACGTTGCACTGTTTAATAAAACCGGTAACTGGGAATTAGGCACATTATCGCTAAAAACAATGTTTAACTCTGACGCTGAAGCGATCTTCCGGATTTTTGGATCATTGCTACAACCACCAACAATGTGCAGGCGATAGTTCTTCCCTTGTTTTTTTAGCAGGCTCATTGCCTGAAGGAGGTTATAGACATTTTTCTCTTTACCACACCTACCCACATATATCAAATCGAAGGTTTTTTCAGCAATAACTGGCTTGAAAAGATCCGTGACAACATAATTGGGAATAACATGAATCTTTTCATTGGGTACTTTATAATCCCGTATGACTATATCGCGCTGCCAGTTACTGGTAACAACACCTGCATCGGCCGTTTGGAAACTTGAACCCTCGAGGGCAATCGCTTGAGCTAATGTCCGTTTGTCCACTCCGTTTTGCTTCATGAAATCGGAATAAAGGTATCCACAGCGGACAATGACTTTTTTCCCCATCTTTTCTTTCAGCCAGAGGGGGATATCTGATCCTAATATCTGATTGGTTTTAAAAATATCAACTTTTTCAAGAATTTTTTTATAGCGCGCCATAACAAAATATCGAGTAAAAAAAGGAGTGCGCAGCCAAGCTACAGGATGAAGGAACAGATTTCCCAATGATGCTGCATAACACAGATCTTGGTTGCCCCCATAGCTTACAATATGCACTGATTTGAGTTGGTTAGAAAGCTGGTGATATATAGCAAGTTCCCGATCAAGATTTCCGACATGATCCCATGCTTGTAATCCGACACCTCCGGTAAAAAATAGGGCCAGTGAAATATCCTTAATATTTTTTACCATTGCATGATACCCAACCAGACAACAATTGTCTTCAGTATTCATTTTAAAATTTTCCAGCGTTATTATGTATGAGGTTTGAATGACAAATACCCGTCTGGCAAATGAGTCCTTCACCCGGTTTCATATTTCGTCAATACATGGTTTATACAGGTCGTTATAATAACTTGCTGTAACCCGGTTCCAGTCGAATTGTTTCACATCATTTAGCGCGTTTCTGGAGCATTGTTCCCTCAACTCTGTTTTTTCCACCATCGCAGTAACATGCTCTAATAAGCCAGTTTCATCACCAATATCTGCGATCAGCCCATTTTGCCCATTTATGATATAATCCGCGGGCATTCCAACTCTTGTCGATATAACCGGAACCCCAGTTGCCCAGCTCTCAAGAAATGCTTTCGGGCCTCCTTCAGCGCGGGAGGTTATCAAAGTAAGATCCACAGCATGGTAAAACCGGACAATATCAAGATAATCTGGAACGTTGTGATAAATAAACGGGATGCCAGCCTTTTTTAGACCTTCCTTAACATACCCTCGGGCAGGCCCGGTGAGGAGGACGAACAGATGTTTGTGCTGATTATATGCATTTTTGATTGTGTTAAGGAAAATATCCGGGCCCTTGACAAGTTTAGGTTCATCCCCGTCGCCCCATCCGGTCCCATCTTTCTGGAATGATCCGATACAGAAAGCACCATCAGGAATCCCAAGACTCTCCCTAATACGGTTCTTCTCTGCGTGAGTCGCTGGGGAAAAACGTGTGAGATCAACACCCAGAGGGATTGTAATGATCCTTTCGGGGGAGATACCTTCACTAATCAAGATATTTCTCGATATACTGCAAGAAACCAGATACCGGTCGATATATGGATCCGCATCACCAAGTAGGGTAAATAACTCCTGCATATCTTTGTTTGGATCCATTCTGTCACCATGAAACCATGTGAGTATAATTCGATTGGACCTGTCAAGGGTTGAAAATGGACCGCCAAAAAAAGCATACCGGTCACTGAAATGGATGATCTGTCGCCGTAGTCCCCATGGAGACTTTGTTGAATGAATTGGAATTTTTAGCAATTCCATCCCGAGTCTGATGTAATAAGCATCCCAATAAAATGACCACTCATCTCCACCAACAAAAAAAATTTCTTTTTGTTTCAAGCCCAGTCTCCCATAGGGCAGCTGAATGAGGGACGCAAGAAAATTTCTGATTTTCAAGGCCGTATCACCTCCCATTCCAGGATCCTCTCTTCAGAAATCTGATCGAGCATAGCAACTGCCCAAGTTAAAAGGCAGGTACCATGGAGATCACTTATTCCTGTCTTCTGGGGAAAATGGACCCCGTAATACCAGTTCTGGGTTTTTCCTATATGATACGAGAAACCCCCGTCTTTATTCTGGTGCAGTTGTA
Source organism: Methanoregula sp. (assembly GCA_041645435.1). Taxonomy (NCBI): domain Archaea; kingdom Methanobacteriati; phylum Methanobacteriota; class Methanomicrobia; order Methanomicrobiales; family Methanoregulaceae; genus Methanoregula; species Methanoregula sp. Next base: position 85,603 of record JBAZQB010000007.1, on the reverse strand, counting down.
TCATATGAAGGATCTTCGTACAGTATTCCCTGATTTCCTGTTTTTTATAATCCGTCTGAAGGTTGCACCGGTGGAGTACATACACAGCATCAACCAGATGACATCCTTCAGACGAGGGCATCTGTGAGAGGCAGGTATCGATGAGTTGTTCAGGATAATGAACCCGTTCCTCGAGCCAGTCTAGAGCGGTAAGCACTTTCATAGCTCCATTGATCATCTGCCCGTAATTGGGCTTTGGGTTGATGTAATATGCTCCGGTAACGGGGTCTGCTAACGAACCAAAAAAACCGGAAATCTGTCCAGAAAGAGCCTGGACCTCGGCCTCGCCAAGAAATCGGGGTGCTTCAGTTTTTATAAATACTGCCAGAGCTGCAGCCTGTCCCCCAGCACCCCATGGTTCTCGCCAGTTCAAAGAGATCAAATGTGAATACAGATCTGATAATTCAGTTGGGAAGGATGTGTAAATATGATCGTTGTGTTCACCAACTTGGTGCAAGGTTGCAATTGCCTGTTTTGTTTCTGCATAAATGGTTCGTTCCAGATCCCCGAATTTGGGTTTTTTTAAGAGGATTCTTGTTATCTTCTTAACGACGGAAGATTTCTGTAAAAGATAATCAACAACAGGCGGATCGATAAAAGCATTTTTTTCGTAATGTTGCTGATAGTTAGTAGGGGTTCCTATCTGGAAACTCTTGATGTAGTTAATCCATTGTTGTCGTTTCAGTTCAGGAATTTTTTCCCACTCATTTATCGTATAAAGTGTCTTCAGGGCAAAGCAGCTATACCCCAATGCGATGGGGGTCTTGGGGGTTTGTGAAGGATCCATTGGATAGAAATGCCCTGCACAAAGTGGGTCTTCCAATGAACGAACGTATCCGCTGATTTTTTCCTTCAGGTCTGATAGAAAATCCAAATCGTTCATTTTCTGCCTAACTCATCACAATATTCTTCAGAAGACAGAATGGGTTTTTTAGCCACGTCCGGGATTGCAGATACTCTTCGCGGTTCCTTACCATGTGGTTGAATAATGTGAGATATTCATGACACATTTTTTCAGCAGTATACGGGTAACTTTCCATTCTTTTGACCCAGCATTCGTATTTTTCTGTCATTTCATGCAATTTTTCCTGGAAGTTTTCTTCATTGAATTCAATGCCAAAGTAGTGACAATATTCCGGTATCGCTCCACCAGTATCGCGATAAAGCACGGGAAGACCGCAAAGGGCCCCCTCGATATGATGCATTCCCGCCGGCTCGTACTGCGATGCTGTCAGGTAGACATGATGTTTCTGAATTTCAGATGCCAACTCGACACCGGCAAGAGGCTGAATGTGGTGAGAATTATTGAAGGTAATGTTTTTTGGGAGTTTTCCAATATAAGTAAATTCATACCCTGCTGCCATCGATTTGTCCATAAGGATCTCATCAAATTTCTTATAGATATCATATCCTTTCAGTCCTCCTCCACCCCAATGATGAGTTACTACTTTTAGCGGCTCACGCGTATTCCATTTCCTATATTGAAAATTATTGAAAATTTTTTGATCCGCACCGTTCATGATCACATTTGAGTGTACAGGCACCATGCCTCTTGATTTGTATAATTCCTGAAGCCAGCGGGATATAAAAATCGTATGGTCGGCACAGGTATTTGCATTCATAATCAGGTTGTTCATATTGGTTGTCCCCTTCCGTTCATCACATTCGTTTATCCGGTGAACAACCAGTGCATTACGGTTTTTTAGGAGCAAATACCATAAAATGTCTTTGTGATTAAAAGCGCAAATTGCCGTGCTTTTCCGTGGCTCACATAACAGGATGATGTCGATATCTTGATCATTTAGGCTAAAGACAACTTGATGACCTTTGTCCATGAGATATTCTGATAAAGCCTGCCCAAACTGGTTCCCCCCTCCCCAGGGACCGGTCCGGAGGTTCATCCCAATACTGATCTTAAGAGTCATTTTTCCTCATCCCGTTTATTTTCTCACTGATAACATCTGCCATGATCTTCTGCCCCCGGTCAGTAAGATGATACCGGTCAAGGAAGAGCCATTCTTCGGTTTTGAAACATTCAATATCATTGGCATCGATGAAATCGATTCCCGTCTCCTGACAGATCCTTTTTACTGCACTCCGATATTTTTCTTCATTACCCAATAAATAAGAAGAAACTTTTGCCCAGTTCACTCCGCGTTGTTGTTTTACCAGATCAAACAACATTTTTTCTTCAGGAGAGAGGGTTTTTTTATTCCATTCGGCTATCGGTTGGAGAATAAATGTCACCCGGCATTTTTCCCCATTTTGGGTAATATCAGACCAGATCTCCATATCCCTCCTGAACCGCTCAAGGGATCGGGTAAGACCTGATGGATCTTTGAGAAGATCTGGAAATACTGTTGCACCATAATACAACCTGTTTCTGATAAATTCAGGGCAGAAGGAACGGGTATCATCTGGAGTGGTTTTACCTGGATCCAATCCCTTACCCTTAATTAATTGACGTGTCAGATTCCGGAAATACTTTCTTATCCGTGGTACGACCGCATTCTTTGAAGGGGAGAGAAGGAGATCCTGATACAGATTCTGAAGGTGGTAGGGGGGGATATACGTATGAATATCCCCAAACCACCGGTACGCTAAGTCGAAATTATTTATCCCGGACAGGATTATAATTTTCTCAACATCCGGAGGCCGATAAAGGAGATACAGGATGAGTTCCTGTGTGGACTGAAACGTCCTGCCGGAAAAGTTAAACCATGTATAGCCGGTTTGGTTATTCAGGAGGCTGGAGATCGAATTGACATCAGAAGTTGCCCCAACACCAAAACTTGTGCTGTCTCCTACCAGTGCGGCTCGTCTGCCTGAATGTTGCTTTCCATAATAATCGGATAGCGCGAGGGGTTTTCCCTGGTGGAGTGTCGTGCGAAAGCCAAAACTATCCGTTGAGAAGTAGGGGGAACTCACACTAGGCCGGTTCATATGCATGACATATGGCATGTGAACATGTGCAGTATCCAGATAATCTTTCATCTGCGGGGCAATAGTGAAAAACTTTGTGTCCATCTGATCAAATCCCCATAGAGCCCCGGATTTTCTGTAATAGAGTTGGTTTATATTTGTTAATAAATTCAATAGAACCATCCACGATTCTTTCAGAGGATTTTCCATCAGATTTATACCAGAATTCGCTGATAAATCGGTTTTTTTGAACTTCCGGGATCTTCAACGGGAGTTCTGTTTTCAGGACATAGGAAAGATTTTCAATTCTAGAAAAAAGCCCAAGCCACGAGGGAAACCAGGGATTAACTTGAGTCAAAGGAACATTATCCCAGTGAGACGAGGGGCCTAGTGGAAGCGAACACAAATGGTTGATGTGAAACTGTACCGCATCCGGTGGCGTAAACCTATCAGAATCTACATAGATAAACGGTTTTCCGAAGTAGCCAAGATCCAATGAGGAATGAGTATTAATCCCAATCCCGCAATCCGTGTGCCTGTAGCAGTCATATGTATGGATAGGGTCAAGTATTTTAGCCCACGGTATCTTCTGCCAGAACGCATATTCATCATCGGTTTTACATTTGTATGATACATACGCTGTCGGATGCATTTTTATGAGAAGATTGCAATCGGAGTCCCGGACCGATTTGCAAATCTCAAAGTATTTTTTTATGAATTGATCGTTGTATTCTTGTTTTTTAGCGGAAGTAGAATCTTTAAACCATGTACCGACTTTCTGTGCAAAGCTGCCTATACCTTTTGGGAAGAAGGTGATTATGGGGCGTGAAGCATCGAAGTTGTAAAAATCACAGAATTCATCTTTTGTTATCGGCAGGGCATCTCGTTTTGCTGTTTGCTCCTGTTCATGTGCTACGGATCCGGTAACAATTATTTGGTTTTCCCTCAGATTACCATATCCTTGGATAATATTCTGGAAATACAGGATTTGCCTTTTACTGAACGGACCCTTAACAAATGCACAGTCAACGTAGTGCGGCCAGTGATCGAGACCACTGGTGGAATTGAAATTAAGAACCGGTCGTCCCACGGTCCGGGCTATTTTAGCAAGAGAGCCATACGTTTTCCACGACCCGAACAAGACTGCATCACAAAGTCTGACCTGTTGTTTGAAATCCTGCGGGGAATGAATAATTACCGCACCATATTTTTTACACAGGTTATGGGTAATTTCTCCTTCTTCATATCCGTGCTCGTTGATCGTCCGATCGGGTAGTGCAAATACCGTCTCATAGCCACTCGCTTCAAACTGGCGTTTAATTGCAAGTTCCCGATAAGGATTCTCTGTCTGGTAACGTCCGGATACGATGAGAATACGTTTCATTCCAAATCGTCCGTGAAAATATTATATGGAGGTTTATACAATAACGTTATTTCATTCTTACCTTTACTGATCAGTACTCCCTGAAATGAATGGTATACCGGGAAGATCTTACATGGGTCGCCATTCACATCACACTGCCAGTAAGGGCTGTAATTGTTGGTGATTACAAGAATTCCCGGTCCCTCAGTCTCAACATCGAGAGATATCCGATCCGGAGTGTAACCAGTAATGTTAATTTGTACATTTCCAGCATTCATGTTTATAAAAGATGATTTTTTAATGTCTGAAGAATTCAGAAATGCTGTTGTTCGTATCTCTTCAATTCTGGCTTTTTTCAATCCGTCCAACAAGGCAGCAGATGTATCGAACGTTTTTATTTTTGATACAACAAATATACGGGGAAAAACATCTTTATTTTCATAAATATACAATGCACGCGCGGGTTTTTCGCCTTGTAAGTAAGCAATGATTTGGGAAGTAACGGGTTGTTTTTCCCATGCATCAGTATCCCGGTATGAGCCGGGAGGGATGTACACGGGTTTCAGGGAACTGTGATTCAGAGCCCAGCGGGAGATCAGGTATTTTGTATTTGCTAAAGAGAGTAAGTTCAGATTGTAATATTCTGAAAATTCAATTGTGCTCTTCTTTTCAAACGATCCATTGAATGGGGCGTACAAATACATCCAGCGCGTGATATACCCTTCTTTGTTCGACTTTAAACGTTCATCTTTTTCCACGGCAGGATCAATAACAATGCCCCAGTAATCCGAAAATCGTTTTAAATGAAAACTGTTGTACCCGTCAATTGTCTCAAAGCCATAAATTGCTGCATATGCAGGATAAATCTCATATCGGGATGCCTGTTTTGTTGTCGCCATCTTGCAGCCAACGGTCGCTACCCTGAATTGTTCTCCGGATTCATTGATTGCCAGTTGCTTCAAAGCGGGATTTTCATAATTAATGTAATAGTTATCCGAAGGCAGATAGGTTACAATAGTCACGTTCAGCAGAAGCGAACAAATCAGGCATGCACATATTCCGCATGATCCAACCGTTGTTCCGAAATTTGAAAAACCACAGGAAAGCTTCCTGCAGAATCCCGAAATCCGATCTTTTTTGTCTTCACTGAAAAAATTTGATATGGCATAAATACTGTATCCCCCGGTTATGGGAACGAGCATATACACAAACTGTCCAAACCGGTTCAGTGTAAATGTCGCAAGATAACTCATATGCACTGCAATCCATGGGGAGAGGAACGTGAAAAGCCGGCTCACAATCTCAATGAAAAGGCAGAGTGCAACAAGTTTCAGCAGGGTTTTGTCCTTTAATCTCGTGATAAACAATGCAGCCAGTATCAATAAGACAGAAATAATCTCTATCGTTGCATCCTGGACAAAACCCCTGACAAGATTGTCTATTCCGATATCATAGGAGCTGGTTCTCCCGGTTAATGGTGCGTTTGCGAGGAGCGCCCAGATTTCCGGGGCTGCAAGTGCAAGGGTTCCAAAAATAAACAACACATATATGAGAACAAAACTCGGTTTCCGGACCTCCCTGATAAAGACAAACCAGAGAAATACAAATCCCCAGAAAAATGGAATAAAAAGAACAACAGGGGCAATAAGATAAAGCAATATCCCCGCTACAAAGGCAAAAATATATTTTTTATAATCTCCCATCATGAGGATCCGTTCAATCACCCACAGGAAGAGCGGGGCTGCCGGAAGGCCCAGTCCATAATAGAGTGTCCAGTCCATCAGGGACCATTCAAGAAGAGAGAATGCAAACCCGGCATATATGGAAGATGTGACATCCATCCCAAGGCAATCACGACAGAGCCTGAAGGTGAAATACGATGCAACAAACCGCTGGATAAGCATCAGCAACCCATATGCCAGCCATGGGGGAAGAACGATAAACGGCAGTGAATCAAAAAGGAAATGCGGCAGCCCGGGCAGTGTCAGGGCATCTACACCCCCTAAGAATTCCGGCCTCCATGTGGTAATACCGTACTGAATCAGGTCTTGTGTAGCAACAACCCGGTAAAGAAGATTCCCGTCTCCCGTGTCATGAACCCTTAAATACGAAAATGCCCCCAGCCCCCAGTAGAGAAAAGACAGCCATATCGCCCAGAATAAAAAGAACAGGAAAAAAAACAGTGCCGGATTTGTATCCTTAAAAACCAAAATCCGTTGAATGATTGGATTTTTCTTGATTGTATCTAAAATGGTTTTTGCATTCATGGTCTTTCCGATTTGTTATTATCAGGATGTTGTTTCTTCGATAAGGAACTGGGGTCTTTTCCGTGATTCGTCCAGTGCCCGCCAGACATATTCCCCAAGAACTCCCAGCATTACCATCTGGATACCCCCTATAATCAGGATTACAACCATCAGGGAGGACCAACCTTCAGGAGGTTTGCCGGTGATTGCATTCAGAATTATAAAGAGAGCGTAAAGAAACCCGAAAATTGCAGTAATAATTCCGATATAGGACATAAATCGTATCGGAAGATAGCTGAATGACGTGATGGAATCGATCACAAGTGTGATTTTTTTCTTGAAACTCCATCCGGATTCTCCATGGAGACGGGCCTTTTTTGTATATTCGATAAAATCCTGTTTGTAACCCATCCAGGCAACTAATGCCAGAATACTCCGGTTTTTTTCTTGGAATTGCAGAATGCCATTAATAACACGATGATCGATTAAAAAGAAATCCGCACCGGATGGATGAATATTCTGTATGCCAACAATATCCCGCATGATCCGGTAATAAATTCGTGCAAACAAGTGATCCTGAGTACGAATCCCTTCACGTTGTTGTCTGACCGCCCAGACAACGTGGATCCCGGCTTTCCATTTTTCATAGAGTGAAGGAATGACCTCCGGCGGATCTTGGAGATCTGCTGCCATGATAACTGCACAATCCCCCCGTGCATAACTTATCCCACACATTATTGCGGTATGTGATCCATGGTTACGTGAAAGACGAATTCCACGGACCTGTGGATCAGAATTTGAGATATGCCTGATTACATCAAAGGTAGTATCTGAAGAGTGGTCATCGATAACAATCCACTCCCAAGAAATTCCTAATCTTGTAATCACTTCGTTGAGGCAAGTATACAATTCAGGAATATTTTTTTCTTCATTATATGCAGGAGTAATAACAGAAAGCAGGGGATTTTTTTTTTTATCAGAATTATTGTTATTATTTAACCCAGCCGGATTATCATGCATATTGTTTTCAGTCATTTAATCATCTCATGACATGCAGTTATCAAGTGTTTTGCAACATAATCCTGTTCTTTATCTGTCATCTGGTGAAACAGTGGCAGGATAATACAATGGTCCTGGGCTTTTTCTGATTCAGACAAATCAAACCGGCAGGTACCTACATAGGGATTTTCCCGGTGGGCACACATAACCCCGCGACGTGTGGCAATTCCCCTATCGAGCAGATACTGCATTATCTTCTTCTGATCACATACGTCAGTGAGTCTCACACAATAACTTTGCCAGTTACTACTTGCCCAGGGTGGTTCATACGGGAGGATTAAATCCGTAGTTCCATCAAGAACCTGCCGGTATCGTTCCGCAAGATACCTGCGGCGTTCAATCATATCATCAAGCCGTTTTAACTGCTCCCTGCCAACAGCTCCCTGAATATCGGTCATACGGTAATTATAACCAAAAACCGGATAGGATTCAAAGATTACTTCATGAGCACCATGACGGACAGAGTCCGGTACATTCATCCCATGCTGCCGGAGAAGACGGAATGTGGCATCACGGTCAACCTGTCCGGTGGTTAACATGCCCCCGTCACCGGTTGTGAGAAGTTTGCGGGGATGGAAGGAGAAGCAGGCAATATTCCCGTGAGGTTTTCCAATCTTTTCCCATGTTCTTCCATTCCGGATTTCGCTTCCGCTTGCACATGCAGCATCTTCAATAACCGGTATGTCATAACTACATGCAATCGTATTGATTTTTTTCATATCGCAGGGCATCCCCAGCTGATGCACTGCAAGTATTGCCTTTGTACGATCTGTGATGGCGTCTTCAATCAGGTCCGGATTCATATTAAAAGTACGGGGATCAATGTCGATAAAGACCGGGATTGCTCCACAGTACCGGATACTGTTAGCCGTCGCAATGAACGAGTGACTGACCGTGATTACTTCATCGTTGTTTTTTACACCGGTGGCAAGGAGGGCGACATGAAGGGCGGTTGTGCAGTTGGAAACAGCGCAGGCATATGTGGCACCAACTGTAGCAGCAAACTCCCGTTCAAACGCTGCAACTTCCGGTCCCTGGGTAACCCACCCAGAGAGAATTGCTCGTTTTGCAGCATCAGCCTCTTCCTGTCCCATCCAAGGTTTTGCCACAGGAATTGTCATGCGTTTTTCTTGAACATTACGGTTCATGTTTTATCCAGGTATGAGTTACTTCTTGTTCGAGTAAGTCTTCAGCAGAGGATCCCTGACTTGTATACCAAGCCATCAGATTGGATAACCCCTCTTTCAGCGTGACCTTTGGCTTAAAATCAAGGATCTTTCTTGCCCGGGATATATCGGCATACAATCGCAAGGTATCTCCAGGGCGCTGCGTTTCGTGTTGCATTCGGGCATCTGGTTTTTTCGTGACACCAGAAATGGCCTTTGCAAGTTTATTGATGGTAATCTCAGAACCTGATCCCAGATTAATGGTGTTTCCTATAGTATCAGCAGACTCCCCTGCCAGAATAATTCCTCGAGCAGTATCACTGACATAGAGAAAATCCCGTGTCTGTGTCCCATCCCCAAAAATAACCAGGGGTTGATCCGCAAGACACCTCAACATGAATTTCGGGATCACTTCCCCGCTGTCTCCTTCATGGTGGCATCGTGGGCCATATGTATTGAACGGCCGTACAATAACGGTCGGGAAACCATAAGTCCGGTAAAACGCGCGGGCATACGCTTCGCCAGCGAGTTTGGCTGCACCATAAACGGTCATCGGATACGTGGGATGATCTTCAACCATGGGAACAGTCATGGCAGTTCCGTATACTTCGGAGGTAGAAATGTGGACAAAACGCTTTACTTCCGCCTCTTTTGCGGCAAGGAGGAGATTAAGTGCGCCAAAGGCATTCACTTCATGGTTTTCCACCGGGGAGTGGATTGAATGCCGGACGCCGAGACATGCAAGGTGGAATACCATATCAGTTCCGTCCATGAGATTCCGGATAAGTTTCTCATCCCGAATGTCTCCCTTAATGATCTTTAAAGATTTTTTCGGAACCCCTGCAAGGTTTTCACGTTTCCCATTCACAAAATTATCTACAACTGTTACCTGATAACCACGCGAGGCAAGTTGTTGAACTAATTCAGAACCGATAAAACCGGCTCCACCGGTTACGAGAGCCGTTTTTAATGATTTATTGAAATTATTCGGCCCTTCTTCGGTTTTCATCATACTTTCCTACTCCTTATTACTTTTGCTGGCACACCAGCCACAACGGAATATGGGGGGACATCCTTTACAACCACAGCTCCAGCACCGATTATACTTGATTCCCCAATAGTAACACCCGGTAAAATTACAGCATTTACTCCAATATCGACATTGTTCTCAATTATAACGGGCATAATCTCCAAATCCGTTTGAATTATCGGAACATCAGCTGGATTCCCCGTATGTTTTGAACCAAGAACTTTTGCTCCAGGACCCCAACCAACATTTTCTCCGATGATTAGATCCCTTGCATCAAAATAACTCATGGGACCGATCCAAGTATTGTTTCCGATAATACATCTTCCATCAAAACGACCTTGAATATATGTCCCTTCTCCAAGAAACACATTATTACCAATTTCAAATGTTTCGGGGTGTTTAAATTGAACACCACTGTTAATTTGAATACCACTACCAAAACATTTGACTATACTACGCAAAATAGCACGACGTATCAGTAAATCCAGTTCACCATTTCCGTTGACAAACCTGCTATAGAGTTCACACAATCCTTGTCGGCTATATTTTTCATGTAAATGTTTTGACAATCCAATTTCAAATTCCGGATCCTTTTTAATTTCACGGATGCCATGAACTGCTTTTACAACTCGTGATTTTGGTTTATCCATTATAAACCAACCTGCTTACCATTTCGATCTGTTCATCCGTCATTTCCGGAAACATCGGCAACGACAAAACTTCATCTGCTGCTTTCTCACTGTGGGGGAAATCCCCTTTCTGGTATCCGAGTTCCTGCCATGCTTTGAGCAGGTGAACAGGAATCGGGTAATGAATCCCCGTACTGATTCCTTGTTCCTGCAATTTCTTTTGCAGCAATTCCCGCTGTGATGTCCGAACAGCATATACATGGTAGACATGGCGTGAATATGCCATCTCTTTCGGAGTCGGGACACCGGTGATCAGATCGTTATACTTTTTCGCATGGGCACGCCGTGCTTCAGTCCATTGTTCAAGATACCTGAGTTTTACCCGCAGGATAGCCCCCTGCATTCCCTCTAGGCGGTAATTAAACCCTTTGAGATCATGATAATATTTTTTCTCTGCACCCCAGTCCCTAAGCATCCTCACAACACGGTTGTATTCCGGATTGTTTGTTGTCACCATGCCCCCTTCACCATAGGCCCCGAGGTTTTTTCCCGGATAAAAACTGAAACAACCCATATCCCCGATGCTTCCGACACGACGTCCTTTATATTCTGCACCATGCGCCTGTGCAGCATCTTCAATCACCGTCAGGTTATATTTCTTCGCAATAGCCATGATGGGATCCATATCTGCAGGCTGACCATAGAGATGAACCGGAATAATCCCTTTGGTACGGGGCGTAATTTTCGATTCGATAAGATCTGGGTTTATAGTGAACGATTCCGGGTCGATATCAACAAAAACGGGTTTTGCACCGGTATAACCAATCGCAGCAACTGTTGCAACAAAGGTAAAGGGAACCGTAATCACTTCATCGCCCGGACCCACACCGGCAGCCAGGAGCGCCAGGTGAAGGGCACTGGTCCCGGAATTTACCCCGGCTCCATGCTTTGCACCGCAATAAACTGCAAATTCTTTTTCAAATGCAGTGACTTCATCCCCCAAAACAAACTGGGTGCTCTCAAGAACCCTAAGTACTGTTGCATCAATCTCTTCTTTTATCGAATGGTATTGTGCCCGAAGATCAAGAAATGGAATCATGGGTGCTCCGTATTATGAAATGGGGATAAATTTTCCATTTTTGGTCATCGATTCAGATGCTGCTTCGAGGATTTTTACGATCTGAAGGCCGGATTCGCCACTCGTGAGGGGCTTTTTGTGGTGCTGGATGCAATCCACGAAATGCCGGGCTTCTTTTAAGAGTGCTTCAGTAATATCAAGCTGCGGCGCATGCATATCGCCAACACGATACCCGATCATGAGTTTGTAGAGGTCGTCCTTGTCCTGCTGAACGGTGATACCCCGGTCATAAATCTTGATCTTTTCACTGGGTTCAAGATCATCATACACCACCATCTTGCGACTACCGCCCAGGAGGGCACGACGTACTTTTACCGGTGAAAGCCAGTTGACATGGAAATGGGCAATCAGGGTGGAATTGAAGAGGAGCGTGATATAGGCAAGATTCTGGGGCTTTCCCGGCACATGGCTGATACCAATGGCAGATACTGAAACAGGACGTTCCGGAATAATATAATCCATGATGGCGAGATCATGGACTGCAAGATCCCAGACCACACTTACATCGTTCTGGAAGAGACCCAGATTCACCCGGACCGAATCATAATAGTAAATATCACCCAGCTCATTTCCTGCAACAAGCTGGTGCATTTTTTCGACGGCACCGGTGTAAATAAAGGTATGATCTACCTGCAGGGTAAGTCCCAGTCGTTTTGCTTCATCGATCATTTCCTGAGCAGCTTTTGAGGAGTGGGCAATCGGTTTCTCTACAAAAACATGTTTGCCTGCACGCAATGCCTGCATAGTAAGATCATAATGAGTTGAAACCGGTGTGGCGATAACAACTGCATCGACAGCCTCATTACGAAGAATATCTTGAAATTCAGTTGTAGTCTTTACTTTGGGATAACGTTTGGAAACGAGTGATAAGCGTTCTTTCCTGAAATCAGAAACAGCTACAACCTCACAGCAGTCAACCTCGGAAAAATTTCTGACCAGATTAGGACCCCAATATCCATACCCGACAATTCCAACACCTACCATACTATTCACTTACCCCGATAATAATTAAAAATATGCAATTTCGTATTCATTTGCGGTCACGTTTTTTTACGATTGTTGTTCCCATCGATTTTTCAAAATAAAACTTACCTGAAATGAGACTGTAATTGGAATTAATAAAGTCTAAAACTTCTTTTCTTTGTCTTAAGGCTTCGATTGTATCCAGTCCTTTCCCCTCACTTTTTACAAAATCAAATATTAGGATTGCATCATCATTTAGATTATTCGTTATTCCTTGGAGAACTTCGAGGGGATCGGGTAAATGTTCAATCACAGTCATTAAAAAAACCAAATCAAATTTTTTTGGAAATTGGACCGGTTTATGCGGTGGAATATCTATAAAAGTAACTTTTTCAAATTTTGATAATTGATATTTCGCATAGTGAAAAGAAAAACTCCTGATATCTGCAATAGTAAAACATTGTTGTTCTTTAATTGAAAACCTCAGACAACTTTGAGTAATCGGTGCAACACCACATCCATATTCTAATATCTGGTTTGCACGTCGTATGTAATTTTTATATGGGTAGAATGAAATCGGATATAATGCATATTTATACACACTTTGGAATACCAGAAAAATATTCTCTTTTTTTTGCCAAGTGTTAAGAAATTCGTCTGCGGTTGAATTATCCTTTATCTCAATCGAATGAAATTTTCCACGATAATTGGAGTATAAATAAAAAAAATCATGGATTCTTAATGGACGTCCTTTAAGTGATGATGTCCAATAATTGGAGAATTCTTCAAAATAATAACGAATATTACCCGAATCTATGAGTCTTTCCCATAATCCAAGATAGATCAATAAAAGGGTTGGATATAATTTTAATTTAAAAAAAAATGATGATGTTTTTCGATTGAACTGTGAGTGTAATTCTTCAATGTTGATATCGATATCATCATATTTATTGACAAATTGTAATTTACTATTCAATTCCCCCACCATAAAACTCACTTACTCCAGCTCATGATAACAATTCCCACAATTATTGTTAATACTCCAAGGATTTTTAACCATGTCATTGATTCCTGAAAAATCAACACAGCCCCGATAGTGACAAGGATAAATGTGACACTCACAAGAACCGGATAAGCAATACTCAGTTGTTCTGTTGCTATTATCCGGAACCAGATTATAGCCGCCAACGCATAGAATATTACGCCAATATCAAACAATGGCTGGCTCAATAATTTCATCATTGACTGACTCATGGTTGGAATATTGAAAAAAAAACCTCCTGCCCGATCTACACCGGCACGTAAACACAGATTTGCCGCTGTTTGTACAATACCACAAAAAAGGAGGAGAATCCAACCCATATATGTCATAATATCCTCTCGGCAACATCGGTTACGTTTCCAAGAATGCGTGCGGGTACTCCCGCAACTTTAGCATATGGGGGTACATCATGGGTGACAACTGCACCTGCTCCCACAAGCGCAGACTCCCCAATTGTTACACCGGCAATTATCGTTGCATTGCTCCCAATAGCTGCCCCTTTTTTAACAAGAGTTGGGACAACTTTCCAGTCGCCATCTTTTTTCAGCAATCCTGTTCTATCAGTAGACCTAGGAGTTGGATCATTGGTGAACATAACACCATGCCCAATAAAAACTTCATCTTCAAGGATCACACCCTCACAGATAAAACTATGTGAAGAGATTTTACATCGGGAACCGACCCGCGCATTTTTTTGAATCTCAACAAAGGTGCCGATTTTTGTGTCATCACCAATAAAACATCCATAAAGATTAACAAGACCTGGATGATGGATTATTACATTCTTTCCTACAGTGACAGAATCTGCAACCGGCATTTTATCACCCGTGCATAGAATAATTAAAGTATATACTACTCATGCATAACTCCAGATGTGTGTCGGATTTTTTTTTGTTCATGATAGATCATCATAATCAGTTTTCTTGAATACTCATTATCATATTTTATCGTAAAGAGTGGATCTTCGAGCGGAAGAATTCCAATCTTCCCCCCCACCATCTTGCCACTACGTATAAGAGGAACAGATGTCACACATCCCAAACCATAAAGCGAACGAAATAAAGGGTTTTTATGATCACGCGGTTTGAGGTTTTCGTTGATGGGTTTGAATGAACCCTCCGGTGAAAGTTCCCAATAGTTCTGAAAATCTTTGAATCCCGGAAATACATTGTCAAGCCCTTTATAAATATAATCACAGATGAGGTTATCAAAGAGATCTTTTGGACGGAAGGGATACAGATAATTTGCGTAAAGGATTATATCCGGATAAACACCGGTTTCTTCTATTTGAGTTAAAGCGAATTGCAAGACATCTTCTATACTCTTATTCGTGGACAATAACCATTCTGGACGCCGTATGCAGGAAATCCCTTCCTCAAGAGATATCTTTATAGCGGATTCTGATTCAGAAAAAACGTAGATCCCTTTGATATATTTTGAGTCTTTCGCTGTTTTTATTATTTGTTTGAGGAGATTCAAATCATCAATCTGGATAACCTCCCCAAGGACCGGTAATATTAACATAACATTACAGTTTTCCGGCTTCATGGGATCCGGTAAACCGTTAAGTGCAGTACCGGCAACCTGTTCGATTATTGATACGACCCCTTTTGCTCGGACAGGATCGTTACTCTGGTGAACCCCGTGGTAATGATAGACCATTGCTTCAGGTTCATAGGCGAGATTGAATCCTGCATCGATGACAGCCTTACCCCAGACACGGTCTTCAATATTGGTAACATTTTCATCAAATGGATATTTCTCCCAGATCTCCCGAAGGATCATGCTGTTTGCGTTATGAAAAAACGTATCTTTTACTTGTATCCTGCGATCCAGGCCAAACGTATTAATCAGATCTCTCTTATCGAGAGTGTCACTGAAACAGACCGGTATTTGACGTCCATATACTCCCGCAATTTTTGGATCGGAAAAATTCTCCAGCAACCCGGACAGCCACATATTCGATTCGGGAATGCAATGTGCGGATAGGCATACGATATATTTTCCCTGAGATGCACGAATACCTTCATTGAGAGCATGACCTGGCATAAATTTTTTAATAGTGAGTGTTTTTGCAATAGGAAAACGTTGTGCAATGGTCAACGTACCATCACTACTGTCATTATCCACAATAATTACTTCAAAATCGTTATATTCCTGTGAAAAAACCATTTTCAGACAGGATCCAATCCACCTTTCTTCATTTTTTGTCCGAATTATTATCGAAACGTTCACCATCGTTCCAACCCCATTATTCAAACCAGGACATTTCAAGGATAATATCTTCCGGAATATCTTTCCGTGCTCGTTTTCCCAGAATTGTTGCAATATTTCGTGGCGCGATGCCGGTACCTGGGTTTTTATAAACGATCATATCTTCGGAAATGAATGTACCGATAGGAATTTTGCATGCAGATACTGCAGAAACATGATATTTTTGCCGGGTGATATTTTCTGTCGGAGACACTTGTTTTATAGGCTTTCCACGTGCTGCAAGTATTCCTTTGACCTCCCGAACAAGAGTAATTAGCTCACAAGGTTCAAGGGAAATACGATGGTCAAATCCGATCATCGTATGGTCAAGGGTAATATGACGCTCAATGCATTCTGCACCCATAGCAACGCTTGCGAGTGTTGGCAGTAATCCAATTTCATGACCGGAATAACCTACAGGCACCCCATAACGTTCTTTTAAGAAGGAGATCATGGAAAGGTTGCATTCTTCCAAGGGAGTCGGATATGCTGAAACGCAATGGAGCAGAACTAGAGGGGTTCCTGCATGTTTGAAGATTGCGACCGCATCATCAATCTCGTCAAGCTCACACATTCCTGTAGACAGAATTGTAGGTTTTCCCGTTTTTGCCACACTGTTGAGCAGAGGAATGTTCGTCAAACTGTGGCTTGCCAGTTTATAATACCGAACGCCAAGGCGTTCAAGAAATATTACTGCATCCTTATCAAAAGAGGTACAGAGAAATTCCAGTCCTTTTTGTTCCGCATATTCTTTTAATTCCCGATAAGCTGTAAAATCGAACTCAAGATGGTTTCGGATTTCACCGTAAGTTTTACCGAATTCAGGAAACCTGCTGTCCTGAGCATCAAGTACAGATTTTACGGCTAGGTCCTCAACAGTTCGTTTCTGGAATTTAACCGCATCTGCTCCGGCAATAGCACAGACATCAATCAGTTTTTTCCCGATATCTAACGAACCGTTGTGGTTTAAACCGATCTCGCCAATGATGTAACAGGTTTCCGGATTTATTTTATTTTGAAATATTTCTATGAGTTTCAATTCTCAATCCCCCTTTTCAAGGAAATTTTTTAGTAATTTTGCCGCATGGGAATATGCGATCATCTGACCCTCGACCGTCATTCCCCCAATATGGGGTGTAATGATCAGATTATCTTGCTTTTTGGAATAATCAATAAATAGATTTTGTTTTTTAGACTGGACTTCATCCGCAATAACATCCACTGCAAGACACGAATCCGGATGTGTTCTTAAAAAATTGATCGCATCCTTTTCAACAATAACATCACCCCGGGAAGTATTTACTAAAATGACCGTCGGCTTTACTATTGAAAACCACGAACTGTTTACCATATTTTTTGTTTCAGTAGTAACGTGAACATGCAAACTTATAATATCTGAATCCTGAAGAAGCTGATCGAGTCCAACTTGGTAGATATCGGTTCTTTCAACAGTTTTATATGGATCATAAACAAGAACTTTGCATCCAAATGCACGGGCATAGGCAGCAAATTTTGTTCCGAGTCTGCCATACCCGACCACCCCTACGGTAAGGAAGTCCATCTGTCTCCCAATGTATTTAGTATAATCCCACTCACCGGACTTTACCGATTCAAAAGCCTGAGGTATATGACGCAGGGCCGCAAACATAAGGGCAAATGCATGTTCGGCGGTGGATGAAATTTTCGTTATTACATCTATCTCTGTTGTCAGGGAAATTACTGTAATTCCCTTGCTTTTTGCATATTGAATGTCTATATGATTCAGTCCGGTTGATGCTGTGCAGATTGCCCGCAGATTTTTCCCTGCATCAATCAAATCTCTGCCGATAAACACGTTAGATTTGTTAGGATTGGTAAAAATCACATTATATTTAGGTATTATTCCCAAGACCTCGTTTAACGTTGGATTATCATAATATTCAACATCACCTGCGCTTTCAAGTAATTCCTGAACCCCAGGAATATGTTTAACTGGTGTGATGACAAGTATTTTTGGCATTGACAATCCCTCAGTCTAGATTTTGATTTTATGAAATTAGTTGAATTAATTCTTTATTGCGATACAGATGATCCGATCGCTCTGACCTTTTTTATCAAAGATTAATTGTAATTCATTGATATTATCGATAAACGCTCTATACAACTCAGAATCCTGAACCCGGGGATTTACTAGTATAAGATTATTCAAAAGTTCATAAATATCTAGTCCGTGATACCAAATAACGACGGGCGTGAAACCGGTTTTTTCAAGTGCGGTTATTAAAGATTTTTCAGTAAAGAGCATAATGTGCTCACTGGGGCTCATATGTCGGAAAACATTTTCCGGGAAAAGGGATTGGGTCATTGATGCCACTGAATGGGCATTTGGAACCTGAATCATGACTGCCCCCCCGGATTTCAAGAGAGAATGTGCCATTGAAAGATGATTCAATGGATTGATAACATGTTCAAGCAGACCAATGAATGAAACCACATCCATTTTTTCCGAGTTTTCAGAATGGACCGCAATAAATTCCTGTAGGGTCTGATTCATCAAAAATACATTGAAGGTATCTTTTGCGAAATTCACAGAACTTTCACTCAGTTCAAGACCATATGCGGACCAACCCCGGGATAAAAGGACACTTACAAGATCCCCTATACCAGATCCAACATCAATCCATTTGCCCCGGGAAATCCCAAGGTGTTTTTCCGCAAATTCAACTTTTGGCAGAGCAACATGATCTCGCCGGTAAAAGCAGGTCTCCTTGTTCGCATAGGTTATCTCAGACCAGTATGCATTTTTCTGATAAAATCTCCTTATTGATTCTTCTGAGTAACGTTTATTTGTATATACATGGCTGCAGTTTGTGCATTCTACATAAGGAAATCCATGTATGTTTACGACTAGTCTTGATTCCTTATTCCCGCAAATATAACATTCTCTTTGCTCGACCGGGATTTCATTATCTGATAGAAAATCTGTAATTTTTTTAGTTTTTTCGAGGTGCTCCCGGATATTATTCAGAACCGGTTTTTTTAATTGAAAAATATCAATCTCTTTACCGTAAACATATTCCATTTAATCACTCCTTTGTTTCAGAAGATTAGTGGTTTTAAAATCCACCACATATGGGCGTGGGTCCTGTTTCATGAGTAGTTCAGCAATATAAAAATCCATAATTGAGTCCACGTTGACTGAACGTTCATCAGGCATGTAATACGGACGACTATCTGTGGTACCATATCGAGCGTTTTTAACCATGAGGACATTTCGGGTCATGGCATAGATTGAACCATTTCGGATATATGCATCCGGTTTAAGATCCTGACGCCGACTGGAAAGTTCAGGGACACAGAAATCTACGATCCGGTCATCAACAATTTTCTTGATCCGTGCGGGATGATGATCATTAAGTTTTGTTACACCAATAACTGAATCGGCACCGGTTTTTATCAACTTTTCAATTGCCGCATCAATATCTGCAGTTATTTTCATGGGATTTGTACACATAAGTTCTACAACAAAATCATATGGTATCCCTTCCTCCGTCTCAGCCCATTCAACAGTATGTTTCATGGCATCGAGCGATGTGGCCTCATCCGTTGCGAGATGGGCGGGTCGCAAGAATGGTGCATCAGCTCCATATTCTATGGCTACTTTCTGGATTTCGGGGTCATCGGTAGAGATAATATACCGGGATATAAACGCGCTCTGTTTTGCCTCCGCAATGGTGTATGCAATGAGGGGTATGCCGAGAATCGGGCGAATATTTTTGTGAGGGACACCTTTTGATCCGCCTCGTGCAAGAGTAATTCCGAGAATCCGGTATTTTTTAGTGTTCATAATTCAGATACACTCCGTTTGGATATTATGGCTTTTTGTGAACATGCCATGGTAATAATGTGCTGAAATGGCCCCGACGTTTATTGCCACGCTTGGATTTATGATCCTGCAAGTCGAATGAACAGACAATCCCCGGTGATTCAACCTGAAATGATTTTTCGTGGAATTTACTGGTAAAGTTGATAAATACATCATAAGTTCCCGGGCCAAGACTTCGTTTTGGTACTTGTATCTGAAGAGAATAATATCCTTCGTTCAGTTCATCGAGAGGATTTTCTCCCATATCGAAACTGTCCGAGACCATGACAATAGCCCCGTCTTTTTTGCGTATTTCCATATATCCATACAAGCCAGGAATAGTTTTGTTCACTTTACATTCAAAATCAATCAAGAAATCATGATCGCAATAAAAATCGGCAACCTCTTGATGTTCAATATTTTTTGTTGTTGCTGCCAGAATCTGGAAATCCTTGTGAGGTTGTTCTTCAAATAAGCGTTTTGTCGATTTATCATGATTTACCTGCATGGAAAGGTATACTTCAATAACGTCTGAGGTTTTTCCGATTTTAATTACCCGCCCTTTATCGATGAGAATGGCTTTTTTGCATAATTGTTCAATGATTGCCATATTATGACTGACAAAAAGGACGGTTCTTCCCCTTGATGCGACTTCTTCCATTTTTCCTAAGCACTTTTTCTGGAACGCCGCATCTCCGACAGCAAGCACTTCATCAATCATCATTATTTCCGGGTCAAGATGTGCTGCAACAGAGAATGCGAGTCTGACATGCATACCACTTGAGTATCGCTTCACCGGAGTATCGATAAATTTTTCTATACCGGAAAAGGATACAATTTCATCGAATTTGCGGTCGATCTCTTTTTTTTTCATGCCAAGAATCGCGCCGTTAAAATATATGTTCTCCCGTCCGGTTAATTCCGGATGAAATCCGGTCCCTACTTCAAGAAGGCTTCCAACGCGCCCGCGAAGGATTATCTCTCCATCGGTCGGACTGGTAATTCGTGTAAGAATCTTTAGGAGCGTACTTTTTCCTGCACCGTTTGGCCCGATTATACCAACAATATCGCCACGATCAAGAGTGAAGTTAACCTCTTTTAATGCCCAAAACGTATTGTAAAAATGTGAAAATTCATGAAAGGTTCTCACAGGGTTTTTGATAATGTCTGAGATTGTTTCTCCAAGAAGCTTGTACGATCGGTCTGCACCGATACGGTACTCTTTTGACAAGTGCCGTACTTCGATGATCGGTCGTTCCAATTTATTTTCTGCCATTTAGATCAGATCCGCAAAATATTTTTCTGTTTTTCTGAAATAGACAATTCCTGAAAGGAAGATTGCCATTGTAATAATCGCCGATATAATAAGTCCGAACAGATCAAATTCAATTGTTCCCAGTAAACAGGCGCGGTGTGCATTAATCAACCCGGTGAGAGGATTGAGGAGAAGGAGCCAACGATAATTCTCTCCAACCATAGTTGTCGGATAGATGACGGGGGAGATGAACATCAGAAGCTGGATAAGGAATGGAAGGACGAATTTCACATCACGGTATTTGACACAAATCGATGAAAGCCAGTATCCCATACCGGCAGCCAGCAACAGGGTGAGAAGGATAATTATTGGGAGAAGAATGATCATTACACCAGGGTAAATTCCATAATAGACCATCATTATCGCAAGGATACTTATCGCAATACTGTAATCCACAACTCCAGCGAGACAAGGTGCTGTAGGGATAAATATCCTGGGAAAATAGACTTTTGATATCATATTCATATTACTGACAATGCTAATACCAGAAAGACTTACAGAATTTGAGAAATATATCCAGAGTAAAAGCCCAGAATAGGAGAATATTGGATACGGGACTCCATCAGAAGGGATATTGGCAAGGCCACCAAAAATTAAAGTGAATATGATCATGGTAAAAAATGGTTGAAGTAAAGCCCAACCTGCACCAATTACCGTTTGTTTGTAGCGTACTGTGATCTCGCGAAGCGAGAGAAAAAAAAGGAGCTCGTGATGTTCGATAATTTCTTTCCAGTTAAGATCTAGAATCCCATAATTCGGCTGTATTACCAGTTCATAATCATTGTCTGCATCCGGCATCTCAGAAACTTCCTTTAACCCACTGAATGTATTTCCGGAGTCCGTCCTTTATATCAACATCAGCGTTCCAATGAAGGAAATCCCTTGCTTTTTTAGTGTCGGCCCATGTATTATCTACGTCCCCTTTCTGTTTATCAAGATAATGAATTTTCGGGCTGTTACCGGAAATATCACCAATAGTTTGAATAAGATTAATTACGGAAATACGATTTCCACCGCCAATGTTGAAATATTCACCTTTAATCTCGCTCGATGCTGCGAGCATGTTTGCCTTAACGACATCGTCAATATATGTAAAATCACGTGTTTGGGTACCGTCACCAAAAATTGCAATGGAATCACTGTTGATAACCGAATGGACAAATTTATTGATTCCCATATCCGGTCTTTGTCTTGGGCCATAGACGGTAAAATATCGTAATGAAACAGTGGGTATCTGGAAATTTTTCCAGTATAAATAACAGAGATGCTCAGCAGCCAGTTTTGATACACCATATGGGGATATTGGTTGGGGTTTCATGTCCTCACGCATGGGTAAAGGTGCATCTCCATATACAGAGGATGAAGAAGCATAGACAAATTTTTTCAAAGGGGTATTCTTGTAATATTCGAGAAGTTTTTGGGTTGCATCAATGTTATTCCGGGTATATATGGCAAAACTGGACCCCCAAGACGCCCTTACTCCAGCCTGAGCTGCTTCATGAAAGATATAGTCCACAGCCGGAAACGAGTCTATCTCCAAGATGTCCTTTTCAATAAATGTGAAATGGGAGTTCTTTCGGCAATCACGAATATTGGATTCCTTAAT
This sequence comes from Methanoregula sp., assembly GCA_041645435.1. NCBI lineage: Archaea > Methanobacteriati > Methanobacteriota > Methanomicrobia > Methanomicrobiales > Methanoregulaceae > Methanoregula > Methanoregula sp. Next base: position 62,988 of record JBAZQB010000007.1, on the reverse strand, counting down.
GGATCGGGGATAATAATCTGTGAAACAATCAATACCAGTTACGTCATATCCTTCCTTCAGAAGACGATCTGTCAGATGGCTTCCGATAAAACCTGCACAACCAGTGACGAGAGCTTTCATTATTTCACGCTCTTTTTGAGAAATGCGCGCAACGGAGTTCTCAAAGTTTTATCCTCAAGTGCATACGCAATAATCGTTTCGATATACCCCAGTTTGTCCCCGGTATCAAATCGTTTTCCCGGGTAACAATATGCATACACATCTTCTTTCTTCATAAGATGACGAATTGCATCAGTGAGTTGAATTTCGTCACCGGCTCCTTTGGAGGTCTGTTTAAGGCAGGAGAACAGTGTCGGAGTGAATACATATCTTCCAATAGAACCGAAATTCGAGGGAGCGTCTTCCAGACGTGGCTTCTCAACAATATCTTCCAGAAGGATAAGGTTTTCTCCGCATTCCTTACCTTTAATAATACCGTATTTACTGATATGTTCCTCAGGAACTTGTTGAATGGCAATTACTGATGACCCTGTTGTATTAAAAATGTCTATAATCTGTTTTGTACATGGTGTATGGTCCTTCATAATATCATCTCCGAGAAGAACAGCGAATGGATCCATCCCACAATGTTTCTCGGCATACAGTACTGCATCCCCAAGCCCCTTGGGTTCCCGCTGTCGGATGAAATGAATCCCTTCAAAACGTGAAATACACCGGAGATCTTCGAGCTGCTGGCACTTACCATGGTGTTCAAGATGCATCTTGAGTTCAGGTGCATCATCAAAATAATCCTCAATCGCCCGTTTCCCCCGACCCGTTATGAGAAGAATATCCTCAATACCGGAATCGACTGCCTCTTCGACTACATAATGAATGGCCGGTTTATCGATGATCGGCAACATCTCCTTTGGCATCGATTTTGTAACTGGCAGGAACCGTGTTCCAAGCCCTGCAGCTGGGATAACTGCTTTCGTAACGCTCATTTACCAACAGACCCCTTCATAAATTGCTGCTTCTTTACGGGCTTTTTCAACTCTGCGCCCATCAATGACCAATTTTCCATGGTAGTCAAGTGATTCAAATTCTTTCCATTCTGTCACAATGAGCACGGCATCAGCATCCAAAACTTCTATTGCAGATGTTGTATAGAGCAGATCCGGAAATTGCTGTTTGAAATTATCCATGGCAACCGGGTCATATGCTATCACATGCGCACCGGCCTCTTGGAGCATATTGATTATGATTATTGCTCGACTTTCGCGGATATCATCAGTGTCAGGTTTGAATGCAAGTCCCAGTACGCCAATTGTGCGGTTTTGGAGATTCATATGTTTTTTTAAGAGGGATATCATTCGTGCAGGTTGATCGTCATTTATCTCCATTACGGCATTGAGAACTCTTGGTGTGATTCCGATGGATTTTGCATGGGCAATAAGAGCGCATACATCTTTTGGGAAACAGGATCCTCCAAAACCTATGCCCGTACGAAAAAATTTTGGATTAATTCGTGTATCAAGACCAACACCGTCAAACACGGAGAAACTATCGATCCCCAGTTCTTTGCAGAGATTTCCGATCTCATTGGCAAAACTGATTTTTGTTGCGAGGAAGGCATTGCTGGCGAATTTGATCATCTCGGAGGTACGAAGAGTCGTTACAAAGATTGGGACATTTAGTGGGGAATAGAGATTTTCCAATAATTCGTGGGTTATTTTATCTTGGGCACCAATGACAACCCGGTCGGTTTTAAAAAAATCTTCAACAGCAGTTCCTTCTTTGAGAAATTCTGGATTTGAAGCAACGCCAAAATCGACAAATGCTTTTTTTCCGGATTCGTTCTCTAAAATTGGGATAATCAGGTTTTCGATTGTCCCTGGAAGGACAGTACTTTTCGTAATTATCGTGTGATGTTTTGGATCGGAATGAAAAGCTTTTCCAATGCTGTGGGAGACAGTTTCTATTTGGCTTAGGTCACTGGATCCATCTTCAAGGGGGGGGGTTCCCACACAGATAAATGTGGCTTCAGTTTTCCAAACCGCATCGGCAATATCTGTTGTCGTCGTTATTTTTTTCTGGTTTTTCAATAACAACTGATCCAGACCCGGCTCAAAAATTGGGCTTTTTCCGGATTTTATTATATCCAGTTTCCTTGCATCCCTACCAACAAAAATAATGTGATGCCCCATTTCTGCAAGACATGCTCCTGTTACAGATCCTATATAACCTGTACCGATTATCGAAATGTTCACGAAATCACGTTCTCCGATTTTCTATCATATTTAGATGGGCATAAAAATAAAACAATGTTTCGAAATATTCGTTCCCTTCCGGAGGTATATTATATCTATACGAGAGCCAGTTTCTAACATAGTTAATATTTTTCGATAAAAAAATCCAATTTTTATGATTGACTACCGGGATAACCTATTGTGTTGTACAAAATTATAGAATGTTAAGTATTTCGGTTTATCCGAGATCAGGTCATTATAAAAAACTAATGATAAAGAGCGATTGTTAGTGAAAACCATTTTGAGATAACTGTGATTGGTCAAAATTTAATGAAAATGTAGTTCCATATCGAGAGAGTTTTATCTTTCATTGGTTTTTATCGCGGGTTGGGATTTTTAATTTTCCGGATGAATTCCCACAAACAATTTTGATTTGCCCGTTTTGATCCCGTTTTGCGTAAGTTCTAATCGAGATAATATTTGAGGAAAATTATTAATTCAATCTTCAAATAAAATGATAGTTATTCATATTATAAGTAAAAAAATGAGGCAAGAATAACATGGAGGTCAAGAGAATTCTTCTTAAAACTTGTACATCTCATGTGAACGGTTTTCCTACCCCCATTTGTTGCAATTAATAAACAAATGATGAGAAAAAAAGCGTTCAATTGGGAAAAAACCTGCTGTTACAACCGGTAATAGGAAATCCCATTCTCCTCTGCCACTTCGCGGTCAACCATGCCACGGACATCCACAAGAACCGGGTTGGCATTCATCAAGTCACGGATGTGATCAATTTTCATGGACCTGAACTCATCATGAGCAACGGCAATGATGATGGCATCGACTTTTTTGTCGAGCGCCGGAAGAGGAATAGCACCAAATTTCCGGATCACGCTGTCAGGCAGCAAAGGATCATACCCGTAAACCGTTACACCAAATTCCTTTAATTCCGCTACCATCTCTTCAACGGGGGACTCACGGATATCCGGAACATTTTCCTTATAGGTAAGTCCCATGATCAGGACATCTGAACCTTTGATAACGTTCCCGGCATTATTCAGCCCCTTGACCACCATGTCCGCGACATACTTTGGCATGGAGTCGTTGATTGCGCGACCGGCAAGAATCACCTGGGGATGGTACCCGTATTCCTGAGCCCGGGCAACCAGATAGTAGGGATCAACCGGAATACAATGGCCTCCGACAAGACCAGGTGTAAAATGCATGAAATTCCATTTTGTTCCGGCTGCTTCCAGGACATCCGCCGTATTAATGCCGAGACGGTGGAAGATAATGGTTAGTTCATTCATAAGCGCGATATTGAGATCCCGCTGGATATTCTCAATGACCTTGGCTGATTCGGCAACCTGGATGCTCTTTGCACGGTATACGGTCGTTACTTTGCCATAGAGGCGGGCAAGGTCCTCAAGGGTCTCATCATCCATGCCGGCAACAATCTTGGTAATTTTTGCAAGCTCGTGAGCATCATCACCGGGATTGATCCGTTCCGGGGAATAACCGATCCGAAACCCTTCCCCGCATTTCATACCGGATTCTTTCTCCAGAATGGGGCGGATAATCTCCTCCGTTACACCCGGGTACACGGTAGATTCAAGAACAACGGTTGCACCTTTTTTCAGGTGTTTACCGGCAATAGTAACTGCACCCCTGACCGGGGAGAGATCGGGCTGTTTGTTTTTTGAGACCGGTGTCGGCACGCAAATCAGGATATAATCCGCGTTATGGATATCTTCCGGGTTACTTGTTGCAGAGATCTTTGATCCTGATTTCCGGATCTGATTGATTTTATTTGTATCAATATCAAATCCAATCGTTTTCACGTGCTGCGAGAATGCTTCCGCAAGAGGATAGCCGACATATCCAAGGCCTATTACACAGACCGTCACGCGGTCATTCTGTCCTTGTACCATTGTACTGTCTCCTGTAATCCTGTTTTTACCGTATATGCCGGGCTGTAGCCGAATGCTTCGCGGGCACGGGTACTGTCCGCAAGCGAATCATGGATATCCCCGGGGCGGGCGGGCTCATAAACCGGTGATGTCTCGATTCCGGTAAGGTTCATGATCATGTTTGCAAGGGAATTAAGATCAATCTGCTGCCCATAGGCAATGTTGCAGACGCCTTCAGCCGAACTCTCCATTGCCCGGACGTTTGCTGCTGCTACATCTTTTACATACGTAAAGTCCCGGGTCTGAGTACCATCGCCATAAATTATCGGTCGTTCATGAGCCAGGATGCGGGTGATGAATTTCGGGATCACTGCAGCATAATCTGATTTTGGATCCTGCCGGGGACCAAAGACATTGAAATACCGGAAAGAGAGTGTCTTTAATCCATAAAGTTCCGAGAATACCCGCAAATACTCTTCACCGGCATGCTTGGATACGGCATACGGTGATTTGGGGCTGGGACACATGGATTCCCTCTTTGGAAGGGTCGGAGTGTCGCCATACACGGACGATGAAGAGGCAAAGAGCACTTTTTTTACCCCGGCATCACGCGCTGCAACAAGAACATTGAGTGTGCCGGAAATGTTCGCTTCATTTGTTGCAACAGGGTTGTTCACGGACCGTGCAACGGAAGCAATCGCCGCTTCGTGAAAAATGCCATCAACGGATTCACAGGCGGTTTTAAGGGTTGCCGGGTCGGTTATGCTCCCGTTAATTATGTGGATTTTGCTATTGTCCTCCAGGTGAGAGATATTTTCTTTCCTGCCGGAAAAAAAATTATCGAGAATTATTACCTCATGACCGCATGCTAAAAGATTGTCGGTAATATGAGAACCGATAAATCCTGCTCCTCCTGTAACGAGATATTTCATGTAACCCTCCTCAGTGAATTGACGGGTGTTGCTCTGATGAAATCCATCCCATTCCGGAACCTTTTGGAAAGGGAAACCACCATGTAATAATAAATTATACTAATATTATTTGTATCTGAAATAATTTAATTGAACGGTTCAATAATGGGGAACGATTCCATTCTCTTTGGATAACCTTAAAAAAATACTATTTATCCTGTTGCAGACCTGCGTGCCATAAAACCCCTGTTGATTTGAATGCATATCCGCAAAAATACCCCCGAATCGGCCCCCGTTTCCGCCCGGCATATCCCGGTGAAAACCGTATTTCAGGTCTTCTGTCCACCAGAGGAGCTTCCGTCCGAATCTGCACCCGGATTGGACAAAATACCGGTAAAGTCAGGACCAAATCCTTCCTCTTTAATGGTGTTCCGGAGGATGCATTTTTTGCACATTTTGTTCATTGAGGAATCCCGGAACCTGCCACCGGTCGCATCCATGGACGATTTTTTTTATTCCGGGAATCGGCAAAAATGATGAATAATGGTGGGTAAGGGCAATAATCGATCAAACGAGTGCTGCGATACGATATTTGTCAGATAACTTCAAATGGGGTAGAAAAATAATCGTATTCCGGGAGATAGGGCCGGTTGACCGGCCCCGAATTTTCTTCCATTCAGCAAAATTCAAGAACCCTTTCTGACAGAGTATAATTTGCCACACGGCCGGACCTCAGGGCCGGACGGAATCGGCGAAGACTTTCTCCGGACCGTATCGCAGATAGCGTACGCTTTCGTAAAAGCGGACGAGATCACCAAAAAACATTCTCCGGAAGTATCGCGGATAGCGTACGCTTTCGTTCAGCCCGGGCGATTGTCCGGCACGCGGCAGGAAATGCATGACATGACACACACAAAAGAGAATACAGAGAAACGGGAGACGAATTACTGCAGCGGAACCCTCCGCACGGAAAATAGTACCGGTTCCGGGGCAGGCCGGAGAAGTCATACTGCGCGAACCTCCCGGGTTCCTGAGGTACGGTATGTCGAACAGACCGGGACACCGGATTATTTCCGGCTGGAGCACCTGGCACACCAGTCAATCCGGAGTGATGCAGGATGAGCCGGGGAAAGAGGCCGGTTGTTGCGATTGGCGAGGCAAAGCGTGCGGCGGTTGCAGCAGGGTTCATACTGATCGAACTTAAAACGGTAACAGTGCTTCCGTTCGACTTCGTGGTCCGCCGGGACGGGGTGACGATCATTGTCCGGGTCAGGAGACTCAAACAGGCGGGGTTCAGGATTGAAAACATCCTGAGTGCCTGTGAGCAGCAGATCCAGGAATTAAGGGATCGTTCTTTGATGAAAGAGCTGATCCCGGAGCTCTGGGTACGGGGCCCGGCCCGGGCATTTCACCGGTACCGGGTTTTGCCGGAAACCGTACAAGAGATTGGAATTGGCGTCAAACCGCCGGAAACGGTACCCGAAGTCAAATCATTCAGTATCATTGAAGATCCGGTACACCGTGACTCCCCGTCACGGGTTATAGGAATCCCATACGAGGCCCGTCTGCCTGCAACACCAATAATCACCCAAAAGGATCCCGGCCCGGAACTGACGGATGGTATGGGGATTACTGCCTTCAGGAAATAAACGATTTGTGGGAACTATCCATGCTGGTCGGGATCTACCGAAAACTCCGGGTCTGGGGATCGCACCTTACTCTGGTACCATATTCCGGAAGAGGATATTCAAACGACAAAAAGGGTGCACACAATCCGGAACCGGGTAATTCTGCCGGGTTACGGCAGAGTTATCTGTGACACCCCCCTCTTTTTTTCCAGTTTATTTTCAAATTATTGGCGTGGTCCTTTGGACAGACATGTATCGTTTCGTCATCCCTCTTAATATGCTAAAAACTCTCGTTTTTGGCTTTATCTGTTAAAAACAATCATACGGTCTGGCGATAGCTCTTAAAAAAAAGAAGTTTTGTGGATGTAACCCATAGTCCCGGATAGATTCTGATTCTTTTACCGGAGTCAACATGCACGTTTGTCCGGATAAAAAAGTGTGAGATTTTCGCTATCCTCTATTGTTTTTTGTATCCACGGTATTTTCCCAGGAAATGACCTTTAATCCGGAAATTCGGTTAAAATGAGCGTCCCTACTGAGCAATGGGACTTCAAGAACGAGACATGCTGCTGCAATCCAGATATCATTCTCAGGAATTGGATTCCCCCGTTGCTTCAGATCAAAACGAACTGTGGCATACCGTGCAGCAATGGCTTCGTCGATCTGCATTACAAGAGAATACTCGATAAATTTATATACAAATTTTTCATTGTGTCTGGTTTTTGTACTGTTTAATGCACCATACAGGAGTTCGCCAATAACAGTAACCGGTAAAATGATTGCATCTGCTTCATCGACCTGGTTACATACGTCAGGAATACCCTCCCGGTAGGCGATGACAGCATTGGTATCTAACGCTAATTTACCAACTTCCTTCAATCCTTTCAAACTCCTCATCAATACATTTCTGCATTGCCCGTGATTCGTCATGGGTTATTGTTCCTGCTAAATTCCGAAGACCTTTTTTGACTGGACGTCGGGAGAATATCACGACCATTCTCTCATGTTCTTTAATACCTTCAACCGGCTCAATCGGTTTAAAAACATTATTTTCGTACACAACTTCAATCGCCCTTGTCATAATTGCACCACCCCCATTTATTGCATTTATAGTTAGGATTACATTTTACGGCAAATAACTTGTTGGTTCAAGATAATTGAACCCGTCATTATGACTCACAAACAACAACACGTTCTGCTAACACCAGAGCTTCATGATATTCGTCATCACTGACCGGACCCTCCAGTCCGGGATATCGGGTTTGAGCTGCATAGAGCGTGAGTGTGGAGGCAGTTTTTATCTCCTGAGGGATGACGGTACCATTTTCTCCAAGAGCTGCCAAAAGCTGCGAGATATCAGGATATAGGTGAATGCCACGTTCTATAGATGTAAACCGCCTTTATCGCATTCCCTGTTGCTGTCTGGACCCGGATGCAAAGGTCTTCCGGATAAATTTCACGGGAATGCTGTTTTGCAAGAGCCAGATTGTTTTTTGCACGATTCAGCCATTCAGCCGGATTATCTGGTGCAATCTTTTCCGTTTCATAGATCATAACTCCCCCGTATGGCCGGATAAATTATCCGGAATGGAGAGTACACCTTGTTCCCCCATTTTGATGATGTAAATATTCTCCAGACTCTCTAAATTTACATTCTCAAATTATTTAAATAATCTAAAAACGCACGTAAACACATATGGGCACCATTACGATAAGCATCAATGATGATATCGAGAAACGTTTCCGGGAGGCAGCAAAGAAGAAGCTCGGGGACCGGAAAGGATACCTTGGCAAGGCAACAGCCGAGGCCCTGGAGAGCTGGGTGAATAACCAGACCCAGGATGAGATCGCACGCGACGCTCTTGCACTTCTGGAAACCGGATATCATCTCGGCAGGCATGCCTGTACGGAACGAAAGGACCTCTATGACCGCACAACCGGCACTTATTGATACGAATATTCTCTGCTATGCCCTTGATGCCGGGGAGCCGGAGAAGCGGGCGGTTGCTGTGGAACTTCTCTCGCAATGCTGGCGCTCCGAGATCGATCTCACGGTGTCAGTACAAAACCTTGCGGAGTTCTCTGTCGTTATGACTGAAAAAGTCAAACACCCGGTACCGGATGCCGTTGTTACACGATTTATCCGGGACATTGTCTCGTTCGATGGGTGGAGGGTGATCGGCTATGACCCGGGAACGATTATGGATGCAATCGATATCCGGCGCACGTACTCTCTTCACTTTTGGGACGCCCTGCTTGCGGCAACCATGAAACAGCACTCGGTTGGTATGATCTATACAGAAGATTCGCATTTTAAAAAGATCCCGTGGATACAGGTTAATAACCCGTTCACGTAAACAAGGTCCCGTTCCGAAATAATTATCGTTAATTATTGCTACATTTTTTATATGTTCTCTCTCCCAGTGGATCATCCCGCGAATTGCATATTACCCGATTCATGAGGCCTGTATCCGATCCGTGGGGAAGCTCGTCCTTTAGGGTAATGATAATTGAAATACAGCCGAATATGGCTCTTTTTCTGGTTGGAAAATTTTGGTGAAGAATGCATTCCGGCTAGTCAGGCCACCTCACATCAATGAAAACCGGGGCTCTGGTGAATTTTTATTTTCATATTGTTCGATTATTCTTAATCGTGACGGAACGTGTCCCTCCCACACTTCCGGAGGGGGTGGCAACTCCCGGGGAAATCCCCTTGCCACCCGTGAGTAAAATCCCTCTCTCGAAAGCGTTTCAGCAGAGCCAGAAAACGCTATTCTTTCAGTAAAGGATTGGATCGTATGAATATCCTTTATATCATCAAATGTCCATCCAATATACATAGCGTTGTGAATTATGAACATCAGCATTGGCTCCCCGTATGAAGCGGTAATAAAAAGGATCATTGAAAAAGGATATGCCGGAAACCAGACTGAGGTTATCCGCCAGGCTATTCTCGCCTATGAACGAATGCTTGAGGATGAAGAACTCATGCTTGTTCATAGAGCAGTTACGATTGAAGTGAGTGAGATGAAGGCTAAGAAGAACTCAACCCACTCATTTGCTGAGATACAGAAGATTCTCAAAGGCTGATGTTTCTACGAATTATGGAACTTGTTTTTTCCGATTCTGCCAAAAAAGAATTGTCAACAATGCATCAGGACATGAAATCTGTATTCCTTATGCATCTTGAAAAAATACATGCCAGGCCCCCACGTAAACATATGAAACATGGCATTCCCTGTCATGTTGAGAACGTAACGAAACAAGCGAGAATAATTTACGATATCAGTGAAGATCGAACGTATATATTGCACTGCTTCACCAGTCATAAGGAATACGAGCACTGGTACAGTTCTTATAAATGATATACGATCAAAATCCCTTTTTATCGAAATCCCCAAAAATTTTTCAGGGCATACCCTCATCCGGCTTGGGATGACTTTATGATAACTACCGCCAAAATACGCTCAAAATCGGGACCTTTTCAGTCCGAAATATCCTGGTGGACATATTATTTCAGAGGGTAAAGTACCAATCTAGCCCCGAACCTCACTCTAACAATCATCCGCCCCCCTTGCGCCAGCCCTGCGCCCATTGGGGGCGGGGACGCATGCGATTTCTCTGAATTAACTAAGATCCCATTTAGATAATACAGCACTATCGCACCCAGGGGCGCCATAGCGGCGGGGCGAAGCCCCTGGAGCGTTAGTGTTTTCCGGACCAACCGGATGTCCTTTTTACAATACATTTTAGGCATGCAATTTATACCGGTTTTCACTCCGAAAATCCTTCCGGAATTTAGGGGCTGAAATAGTACATTACCCATTTCAGATCTTCTGTCCACCAGAGAAACATTCGCTCAAATCCATTCTCGTAAATCTCGGTAAAATCCACAACAAATCCTTTCTCTTTATTGGTGTTCCGGAGGAGACATTTTTTGAACATTTTGTCCATTGAGGAATCCTGGAACCTGCCAGCAGTCGCAGCCTTGGACGTTTTTTATTCCGGGGATTGGTAAAATGATGAATAATGATGGGTGTAGGCAATAACTGATAAAACGATCGCTGTGATATGATATCCGGTATATCCCCTCGAAACAGCGTAGAAAATCAATCTTATTCCAGGGAATTGGGAGAAATTCGGGCCCGGCGATTTTAATTCCCTTCAGTAAAATTCAAGAGCCCTCTCTCCCGGGGTATGTTTGCCACATGGTCTGAAAACAGGCTGCAGCCTTTGAAAAGCGCTTCTCTGATCGTATCAGCGGATAGTGTACGCTCTGGTACTTGCCCGGAGATTCTTAAAAACCATCCATCGGATAACCAGATTCACGGATAAAAAAAGATCAGCCGGTTTTAATGAACACGGCGTCAGATATCGCTTTGAAATGAGGATCACCGGTGACCACGGTATGACCCCCGGATCGGGCGGTTGCGAGGATGATGGTATCGGCAATCCCACCTTTAAATCCCTCATTTTTGAATTCACCGGCAAGAATGGCAATATCTTCTGTTACCGGGATAACAAGACTCCGGATACCTATCTCTGAAACAACATGACGGATATTCTCCGGATTCTCGTGGTTCTGATGAAGGAATTTTATCATCTCGGTGAGGGTAATTGTGGACGTGAACAAGTCGAGGCTGTCATTTTCGATATACTCATTCACGCGTGAATCTTCACCGAGATAATATTCAACCCAGACCCACGTATCAATGACGAATCCGATGAGAATCATCCTCCTCGCGGGTAAAATGACCGATACCGGGTAATTTTCCGAATGACGACGGGAGATGTTTCCGTCGCTCGCGGATCAGGAACAGAATTGCCTGATCATAGGTCTCGACTCCGGACTGTTCTTTGATTTTATCCAGGTAATCCTTGGTATGAGGGGTAACCTGGATCGTGGTCTTAGAAACTTTTCCTTTCCGTACGGTCAGATCAAGATTTTGAGGGGGATGAATTGCCTGAGTCATACTATAGACTACAGCAGGACACATTATTAAATTTCGTATCAAAAAAGTCGCAAACCGTGGAAGTGACCTACATCGGGATATGGTACAATAAAAATTTTTCCCCTTATCCTGACATGATCTGAAATTTTATCAATCATCGTTAAAGGCTTTCGGTTGTTTTTTTTCAGTGTAGTATCCCGAAATCATTTGACATCAAATGTAAATATCGATGTGAGTAAACTATCAGATCGGGATATCGAGAGACTAATCAAGCAATGGCTGAAAGAGAAGCCGGTTTCAGAGATAGCTCGGGATTTCCAAGTCACTCGCCAGCGGATTTACCAATTAATCACTCAATTCGAACAGAGACTGGTAATCCCCGAACTTCGTTGTCCTGGAAGAAAGCCAGAACCTATCGATTCAGAAACTGAACAGATAATCCTGGAATCATATTACGAGAACGATCTCGGTCCCGTTCATCTTGAGAAAAAGATCGAACAAACACGCGGGATCCACATCCCTCACAACCGGATCTATCGTGTCCTTCTCTCGCACGGGCTTGTTGAGGTGAACATGAAGAAACGCAAACAACGGAAGTATGTCCGCTACGAACGGGCTCATTCTATGTCGCTGTGGCAAGGGGACTGAAAAGAGTTCGAAATTGACGGAACCAAACGTTGGGTTGTCGCATTTATTGACGATTCGTCCCGGCTCATTACCTGCTGCGGTGTCTTCGATTCTCCTACCACACAAAACACCATTACAGTACTTAACCAGGGATTCACTGAGTACGGGACTCCGCGGGAGATCCTGACGGACCATGGTACGCAATTCGTTTCAGCTCGCGACCGGGAAAATGCCCGACACACCTTCGGAGAGTTCCTTGATCAAAACGGAATCAAACACATTGTCGCTCGAATAAAACATCCACAGACCAACGGGAAGATCGAGCGTTTCTTTGGAGAGGTTGAACGGAAAATTCCTCGTTTGGGTTCAATTGACAAAGTCGTTCGGTGGTACAATGTCATCAAACCTCACATGAGCCTTGACTGAGATGAGCCGTGTAATGTATTCTGGTACAGATTGCCTCCAGAGAGGATTTTGGATTATGCGAAGAAATGGTTATATGTGTAAAATTAATTTGGGATATCACAGTTGTTTTTTTTCAGATCAATGAAATTATTGATGAACTGAAACAGATTCAATTGCAAACTATCCGATGCGGATATACATATCATATGTAATGTGAAATTCCCTCTTTAAACAGATCATAGTAAAAAGACGCTCAATATAGGCTCCGTTTCCACCCGTCAGATCACTGTGAACACATTCTTCCGGGTCTTCTGTCCACCATCTGAATTTCCGTCCGAATCTGCACCCGGATTCGACAAAATATCGGTAATGCCAGTAACAAATCCTTCCTCTTTAATGGTGTTCCGGAGGATGCATTTTTTGCACACTTTGTTCATTGAGGAATTTCGGAACCTGCCACCGGTCGCATCCATGGACGGTTTTTTTATTTCGGTATTTGGTAAAAATAGTGAATATGGGTGGGTTTCGGCAAGAATCGATCAAACGGGCGTTGCGATACGATATCCGGTACATTCCGGAACATCGCAGAAACAGGATCTCATTCCTGTGGCTTATGAGAAACACGGGCCAACCGGTTTTTCTCCCTTCATCAAAATTCAAGACCCCTCTCTGACAGAGGTATATTTTGCCCCACTGCTTCAAACGGGCAGCAGCTTTGCAAAAGCGCTTCTCTGATCGTATCAGCGGATAGCGCACGCTCTGGTACTTGCCCGGAGATTCTGAATGCCGTGCGGCAGGAGACATACATTGATAAATCACTCAAAGGGATTGATTGATGAAAAGGTACGTCCTGACAGGACAGAAAAATGTGGCCTGCATGAACTCGCTAACTCCATTGGATCAGGAGAATGTAGAAACAAGACCGGAAAAACCGGTCTGCAATCACATGTAATGCTCAACGAACTCACGTCCGGAAAAAATTGTTCGAATGTTTCGGGACATGAAATGAGGCAGGGGGTGACAGGATGACCCGGGGATACAAGCCGGTCGTTGCAATCACTGAAGCCCAACGTCATGCAATTGGATGGGGATTAATCATGATTGGCCTGATCACAGATGCAAAACTTGCGTTCGACTTTATTATCCACGACCGGGGATGCACAAGTCTTGTGCGGGTCCGGAGACTGAAGTATGCCGGTTTCAGACTGGAAACTATCGGGAGATCCTGTGCACAGGAAATCAGAGAGTTGCGGGAGCTTAAGGTCCCTGAAGGAATTTACCGGGAACTCTGGGTGAGAGGGCCGGAACGGACATGGCACCGGTACCGGATTCTTCCGGAAACCATAGACCCGTTGCTAATCCGTCGCTCATTCGAAGTGATAACCATTAATCAATAATCATTTTTGGGAAAGGAGATCCTGCTGAACCGGAATAGTCTGGTCTCTCCCCTTTAATAACCGGGATTATTCAGGACCTTTTTTTGTATCCCCTTCCATGGTACTGTGCAATCGTTTATCGAAGATTGTTCCAAATCCTGTATTCAGGCAAACCGTAATTCTGATAATTTCCCGGATGACCTGCAAAAACAGGTGACCGTACAGCCACCTGTTTTTTGGATATCAATACGCAAACGCCAGGTACAGAATTGTGGTTGAATTCAACAGGGTGATATGCATCCTTTTTAGATCCTGTGCATTAAATACTGTATCCCGGGTTCGGATCTTCATGAACCTATTGTTCATCTTTGTGATACAGCGAAAGAAAAATAACGGTATCCTGCTGTTTTGTATATATATAGGACAACCTGAACGGAGGAATATACACTTCCCGTGTTCCTTTTTTGCAGTATCGCATTGGTTTTCCCGTTTCCGGGTGGTTAACAATTTTAATGAGCTGGGCTTTGATCCGCTCTTTGATGGAATGATCCTGGATCTTTCTGATGGTTTTTTCAAAGCCCGGACTGTAGGCAACTGTCACCATGATGCAAGTTCGTTGATGAACTCTTGTTTTTCCTTTACCTTGAATAATCCTTTCCGGTACTCGGCAAGTGACTGTTCCGTTTTTTCTGCAAATTCGATATCTTCTTTTAATGCAGCTTCAAATCCTCCCAGTGGTTTGATGAGATATCGTTCACCATCACGGACGATAAGAAGTTCTTCGCCTTCTTTTAAGCCTTTTCTCATGGATGCAGGAATGACAATCTGTCCTTTCGAGCTCATACGGATAATGCTGGCTTCCATATTAATCAGTAAGATACATCTTACTTAATAGGATATTATCATTTGGACAGATACAATACAGTTGTAGGGAATTTGCTCTCTGACCGGTGAGTTGGGATGGCGGGTCTGATGAATCCGGTTTTTCACTATTCCAAAAAAGAATGAAATTCCGGGATATACTTCAATTATCCCAGCTCCCGGAACCATTTCACGGTCTCGGCCAGCCCTGTTTTAACGGTATATTCTGGTGCGTACCCCAAAGCATTCCTTGCAAGGGAGATATCTGCCAGTGAGTCCCTGATATCCCCGGGAGCCGAAGGTCCGAATGTAACCGGAACCTCACTGCCGGTAATCTCCATGATCATATCGGACAGTTCACGCAGATTGATCCTAAGGCCGCATGCAACATTGAAAATGCCCGGTTCTCCGGATTGCATTGCCCGGATATTTGCCGGGACAACATCCTTTACGTATACAAAATCGCGCGTCTGGGTACCGTTGCCGAAGATTACCAGCGGACGGTGGGCAAGTGTATTAGCAATGAATTTTGTGATGACACCGGAGTAGGGGGAACCGGGATCCTGTCGGGGGCCAAAAACATTGAAGTATCTCAGTGCAATACACCGGAGCCATATATCCGGGAGAAGACCGAACAATACTGTTCCCCAGCCAGTTTTGATACCGCGTATGGTGAGAGCGGATCGGTTATCATATCCTCCCGCTTGGGCATCTCGGGATTGTCGCCATAGACTGCCGCAGATGAGGCGAATACCACCTTTTTTACACCGCAGTCGCGTGCGGTTGTTAGGACATTGAGGGTTCCCGTCAGGTTCACTTCATGAGTATGATGGGGATTTACCACTGAGTGGGGAACCGATGCGATCGCACCCTGATGAAAGATTCCATCTGCCCCTTCAAATGTCTTATGAAGAAGCGGAAGGTCCGTGATGCTTCCCTTCACAAAAGAGACTGCATCCTTTTTGAGAAATGGTGCGATATTCTCCATCTTGCCTGAGAACAGATTGTCAAGGACTACGACCTCGTGCTTCTGCCTCTCCAGCTCTTCAACAAGATGCGAGCCGATGAAGCCAGCACCACCGGTAATAATGTATTTCATGAAAATCACTATGGTTGAACGAAATTATCCTGAATCTTTTTTTGGTTTTTAAAAGCCTGGTGGGCAGGCAACTCTCACCATCATGCAAGTTCGTTGATGGACTAGTGTTTTTCCTTTACCTTGAATAATCCTTTCCAGTAATTGGTAAGTGATTGTTCCGTCATCTCTGCAAATTCGATATCTTTTTTCAATGCGGATTCAAATCCGTTCAGTGGTTTTATAAAATATCGTTCACCCTCATGGACGAAATGAAGTTCTTCGCCTTTTTTTAAGCCATTTCTCATGGATGCTGGAATGACAATCTGCCCTTTCGAGCTCACATGAATAATGCTGGCTTTCATACGGAATCGGTAAGATACATCTAACTGAATATAATCTCATCATTTGGACGGATATAATACAATTATAGGGAATTTGCTCACTCACCAGTTAGTTGGAATGCCGGGTCTGATTAATCCGGCTTTTCATTTTTCTAAAAAGAAGAAATTCCCGGAATATGCTTCAATTACTTCCCGTCTGATATCCTGCGTCATATATGGAAAAACTCAGTTGGTTAAAAAAACCCGGGTCAAATCCATAACTGGTATAATTACTATTTTAACAACCGATAAATATTCTTAATAACAGAATACATATACTTGTTGCCAGAGTCAGGGATTATTAATTTGCATTGATGAACTGAAACGACGGGGGTACCTGATAACGATGTCGACAGAAAATCACCCTGAAGGAAGTGCATTCTTCCCGCAATATTTCATCATCGGAAAAACTGACCCGCAGTATATTCCTATAAAAAAACAACTCGTGGATTCCTGCCCGCATACCATAGGATCGTCCTGTTACTTTATTCGGGCGGGCGCAGACAGCACCTGTATCTGCCGGATTAAAGCCGGCAACGAGACTGTGCTGTTTTATGAAATAATGAATCACACTCTCGCAGGAATCTCCGATCAGGAAATCCAGGAGGTTGTTCTGCAGCCTTCCTATGCAGCCCCGCTGCCGGACTATTTTTTTCTCACGCCGGAAATTGAACAGAAGATTCGCACGCTATATCCACTTGGATCCCGCTCACCCGGGACTTCCTGACTATAGGAAAATCGGGTGTTTTTCTACCCGAGCCACCTTTTTTTTGTCATATTGAATATTTTTTGTGGTTATCCTGATCCGGGTATAAACCGGATTTGTTCTTCTGCGTTTCTCCAGAACACATAAATTGACTCGCCCGCCAACGGTTATCACCCTTGAGCTGCAATAGCTAACCGAAACATGCACGCAGGCAGAGAGGATATGACCGGAAAAAATACCGAAGAAGAACAGATCGTCATGGCACGGTACGGCGAGTTGTTCTTGAAAAGCGAACCGGTAAAACATCACTTTATCGGCATGCTCCTGCGGAATATAAGAAAAGCCCTGAACTCATTCGGGATAACCTGCCGGTATGAAACCCCCCGCGGACGTATCCTGATCCACACGGCTGATCCGGTAAAAACTGCGGATATCGTATCCCGGGTATTTGGAATCATCGATGTCAGTATCTGTATCCTTACCAGCAGCGAATACGATGCACTTTCCCGCAGTGCAGTCAGGCTTGCATCTGAACACCTGACGTCCGGAAAAACGTTTGCCGTTCGCGCAAAACGCCAGTACAAGACCGGGCTGGACAGCCAGGAACTCGGCGCCCGGATTGGTTCTGATATCTTCGATACCATCCCCAATCTCACCGTAGATCTCGGCACTCCCGAGTACGAGGTATTTGTTGAAGTGCGGGATTTTGGCGGCCTTGTTTATGATTCCCGCATAAAGGGACCCGGGGGTCTGCCCTGGGGCACCCAGGGACGGGCGCTTGTCCTGCTCTCGTCCGGTATTGATTCCCCGGTGGCGTCGTGGCTGATGATGAAGCGGGGATGCGAGATTACCCACCTGTACCTTGATGCCGGGCGATGGGCCGGGAGTGACGTGACTTCCGCTGCAATTGAAAATCACCGCAAACTCTCTTTCTGGTGTGCCGGAAACAACCTGTCGATGGTGATTGCCAGGAACGAACTGCTGTTCGATGAGATGAGCCGGCTGAAAGTCCCGCCCCGGTACCGCTGCGTTATCTGCAAGCGGTTCATGCAGCGGGTTGCCGGAGAACTGATGACAAAAGAAGGAGCACAGGCAATCGTTACCGGAGAAAATCTCGGCCAGGTGGCTTCCCAGACCCTTCCGAATCTCGCGGTTATCTCCGATGCAGTGAGCGTTCCGGTCCTCCGCCCGCTTATCACCTATGACAAGGAAGATACGATCACCCTTGCCCGCCGGATCGGGACTTTCGATGCAACGCCCGGGGACCTGGCCTGCCGTGCAGTGCCGAAGATGCCGGCAACTGCGGCGGTGCTTGATGAGGTCCGGGAATTTGAAGATCAGATGGAAATCGCAAAGCTGGTGAATCTGGCCTGTTCGGATGTGCGGTTTGTCAATGCGCTGAATGGTACGATTACAGAATAACCGGCTCTGTTGAAACGCACAAGACCGGTTCCTCACAGACTATAAAAAAACCAAATCCTGGATTCATTTTGAGATCAATTGTGAGCATAGCTCATCTCCCAAGAATAGCCACTTTTTTTGTATGTGTTTATTTTTCAGGAAGAAAGGAGCATGACTCCCTACCCCTCAGTGGGATAAACGACCCGGGGGGAGATCCTCTTGGTTCACGACAAATTCGTGTCTCTGTGCAGAATTTCATCAGAGAACGAATAATGCGAATTTTTCCTGGCAACCCGCTCATAGAAGTTTCCTTGCGGTCTGGATAACCGTGTTCAGGGCCTTGACCCGGGCATACCATTTATCATTCGATTCAATAACGGTCCAGGGAGCATACTCCGTGCTCGTCCTTGCCAGCATCTCATCAACCGCCTCTTCATACAGATCCCATTTTTCCCGGTTTCTCCAGTCATCATCGGTGATCTTGTATTTTTTGAGAGGATCACTTGCCCGCTGCTGGAAGCGTTTGAGCTGCTCATCCTTGCTTATCTCGAGCCAGAACTTTACCATCCCTCCGCCCGTGGAAGATATGAAATCTTCTTCCATGTCGTTGATCTCGCCATAGGCCCGCTGCCAGTCGGATTCTGTACAGTATTTTTCCACGCGCTCAACAAGCACCCGGCCGTACCAGCTCCGGTCAAAGATTGCGATATCGCCACCGGTGGGAAAATGTTTGATGAACCGTCTCAGGTAGTGGTACTGTTTTTCGTGTTCAGTGGGAGCGGCAACAGGAACCACGTAATATCCAAGCGGGTTCATATATCGCGTGACCCGGGTGATATTCCCGCCTTTTCCGGCTGCATCCCACCCCTCGTAGGCTATGATGAAGGGGATCTTCCTCTTGAAAAGAAGGTAATGCAGCTCGAGCATCTCAATCTGGAGATTGTTTAAGGTCTGCTGGCATTCTTCCTTTGAGTACCCGTTATCCGGCGTGGATTTTCGTATAACCGGGTTTTTCCTGGGTCGGGTGGGATCTTTCTGTTTTAATTTTTTGGCTCTTGTCTCTTTACCGGCTTCCTCTCTTTTTTCCAGGTTTTTCACAATCATTGAGTATACTTTCAGGATCGCATATTGCCGGTCGGTTGCTTCAATGATGGTCCAGGGAGCATACTCGGTGTTGGTTTTTTCAAGAAATTCATCGATCAGGGGATACGTGTTCTCATAATGCCGGTGGACATTCCATATTGACGGTGTGACAAGCCACGCGGTGAGGGGATTTCGTTCACGCTCCTCAAGACGCCGCTTCTGTTCCTCCTTTGTGATATGCAGGAAAAATTTGAGGATTATCGTGCCGTCATCGTGCAGTTTCTTCTCGAAATTATTTATCCGGACTGCCGGCTCCAGCATGGATTTTTCCCAGGTGTGTTTCTGCATCTCTTCCGAGAGCGCCCGGCTGTACCAGCTCCGTGCAAAAAGCCCGATACGCCCGCGGGGAGGTGTCCGAAGCCAGAATCTCCAGAAAAACGGGTGGGCCTTCTCCTCCTCGGTGGGCTTCTCTATGGCATGGAGGGCAAATCCCCGGGGGTCCAGAGCCTGGACGATCTCATGGACGGCCATGGTGATGCCGGCAGCGTTCCAGCCCTCAATGACGATGACGGTTGGGACATTCTGGTCTCGCAGGGAGCGCTGGAGGATGCCAAGGCGTTCTTTTAATGACGTGAGCGTCTTTTCGTAGGTGCTCTCATCAGCAGTTTTTGTAAGATCGGTTTTATCAAGCATCCGTACCAAGACTCCTGTAACCGTCAGGGAGATACAATCCTGTTCATCGGATTCGTAGGCTATCGCTGGTAATAATATTACCTGCCCGGCCGGGAGATCCTGATACTGGTTTTTTAGAGAATATTTGTTATGGGCCGGCAAAAAGGATTATTTCCGGTATTTCAGAAGAGAGGAGAGAAAAATGGAGGGTGAGATGTTCCGATCTTCGGATTTTTCGTTACGGGTTTACCACAAGGCCGTTCTCGCGGGCAATATCGACAAATACCTTCCCGAGATATTCTGCCTGGATGCGGGTCATGCCATAGGTATTGAATTTCCAGACTTTCGTTGCCCCGGGGATAATGCCGGTCACCCCTTTTTCCTCAAGGGCGCCTGAAAGATAGAAGCCCCGCTTCTTGTGGGATTCTGCGACCTTATCGAAGGATGCTATGGTGTCGATCCGGGTCATCGTGTGTTTGCGGGGAAATTCTGAAAGGATCTTCGTCCCCTCAATGGAAAGCAGTGCATCGAGAACGATCCGGTTATTTTCCAGTTCCTTATCGAAATGTTTCACCCGTTCTTTTACGTGCGGAAATGAGGCCATCATGCCGATGAGGGTTGCCCCCATGAGAGTACAGCCCATCATCTCGGGCTCCTTGATCCCGAATTTCCTGTTCGTGACATCACCGACAATGGTTGTCGTGCGGAATACTTCGGCCGCACGCTCGGCAGTTGCCGCAAGAATGCCGGAGGGGGCCGGTGCTGCCATGCTCTTGTGACCCGACCCGACAATGAAATCGACACCGAGATCTTTGCCGTTCACCGGCAGCGTTCCAACCGTGTATGCGCCATTGTACACGATCGGGACATCGTTCTCGCGGGTAACTTTTGCAATTGACCGGATATCGTGCATATTGCCAAACTGGTAATCCACATGATCTATAAAGGCAAGAACGGGCGGACGGCCGAATTCCCGTTTGACTTCTTCGATTTTCATCGCGGCTGCATCAGCAGTAATAATTTTGTTGCTGTCGGCAGGGATCTCCCGGGGAATTCCCCCTGCTTCTTCAACCGCCATGAATTCAGTATAGTGGGATAATGAGGTGAGGAGGACCGGGTCGCCTTTCTGCACGTACGTATTTGCAACTGCCTGGAATCCCCGGCGGGCACCGGGAACCGTACGGACCGTATCCATGCCAAGCCAGGATGCCACATCCTTGTGGAATTCAGCAATAGGGGGTTTACTGATGTAGTCGAGCCGGTTTGGCTTGCGGCAGTTGTCGCAGACCGAGTACCCGTCCCCGTAAGCCATGACTGCTTTCATGGCATCGGCAGTGAGCCGGCCGGCGGCCTGGATCGGATCGATGTTGATGAACAGTTCGTCGACCTGCCGCGCTTCAATGCCATTTGCGCATCTCATTTCAGCATCTCCTGTTTGAGCGAGGCAACCTGCCGCTCAAGGTTCTGGAGCAGCCGTTCGGCTTCTGCCCGCTGGCGGGGATCAAGCGCATGGGTGGGTGCGGTCTCCCGGAACAATACCCGGAGGTCCGTAAGCGTGTAGATCGCCTGGAATGTCATATCAACGGCCCGTTTCGACATAGTATCACATACTTATTGGGACGGTGATGAATTAATTAAACGCTCGCTGCAAAGGTGCGGAAAACCGGTATCGCTGTCCAAAAAAAACCGGCTTTTGACTTTTGGATCTTATGGCTTTATGCAATCTTGTTCCAATGTTTTCTTGTTTTCCAGCGGGATGGATCGTTATCCCCTCTCTCCAGCGCATTCAGGAACGCTTTTTGGAGTGCCGGGATGACTCCGGTCTTTGACAGGATCAGATGGTAAAAATCCGATCTGTCCTCGCTGCCCACAAAATGCGTTTTTATTTACACAATTTTCATAGTCCGGGTGTGAACCTGCGTGCAGGTTCGTTTTTACCGAGCTGCTTATTCATAATCCCAACAGGATCCGAAACTGTGATCGCGGCAGAAATCACCGGCCGTACCTGAGTGCTGTTGGTACCGGGCAGGCTTCCGTACACCGGCCGCAGAGATAGCACTCCCGTTTCCCATCGTTCCTGCCAGCTGTTGATGCAGGGCAGGCCCTCTCGCATTTTTTGCACCCGATACAGGTCTCTGTGCGTTGCAGCCGGAACCAGCTGAACTCCGCAAACATCGAGAAGAGGACGCCAAACGGGCAGAGAATCCGGCAGACCGGACGGTACAGGAATGCCGAGAGCAGTATGAGTCCTGCGGCAACGGCAAATCCCGCAGTGAGCGTGAGAGAGAAGAGATCGTACAGGCCAGTATACGCCATCAGGTCGATGAGAGAGATGGCAGCAGCCGCGGTTGCTATGAAGAAGACAAGCCGGATTAATTCAAGAATTTCTTTCTTACGGGGAACAATTTTTTTCACCGGAATGATATACGCCAGTTCCTGCAGGGATCCCACCGGGCAGACGCTCCCGCAGAACGTCCGGCCCACAAGGAGTGCAAGCAGGATAACAGCACAGATCACGATAATAGCAATACTGAGAGCCGAGGTTCCGGTAATTACATTCACAATTCCCCCGAGTTCCAGGGGCATTATCGGCGACAGGAATACGAAACCGGCAAACGTGGCAAGCCCTGCTAATAGGAGTATGATCCGTTGGGTCATCCTGCCGGCATGCCAAAGGTATGCAACGAGCAGCGGGCCAGCCACCATGTAGATCAGGGAGGATGTGATTCCAACCGCGGTACCCCCCGCGAGAAGTGAAGTCGCAACCAGCGAAAGGTTAAGGCCGAAAAGCGATACAAGGGCAAGTGCCGTCCCGGTTTCCTGTTTACGAGTCCCGGGCAGTCGTGCCATCAGGAGAGCGAAGATGATACCGGTGAAGACAAGGAATAAGATCACGCCGGACAGGAACGCGGATACGTGGATGGTTTCCAGAAATCCCCCGGACGTTGTCTGCTGAATAACAGTGTTTGTTGTATCCGCTGATACCGAACTCATTGTCGGTACCGGCATTTGAGTTGCGGATATATCCGGTTGCGGTGCTGCCGGTACCTGGGCAGAGGTTCCAGGCCCGGAAGGAATGGCATTTGACACGGTCTGAGAACCGGTCCGTCCGGTATAATCGCATAAACTGTTGCCATCGGCATCCAGGAACAGGAAACACCTTCCCGGAGAGGTGCATCCGCCTATCCCTTTCGGGCACACTGCGGCACACGCCGGATATGCGAGTCCTGCAGTAAGGAGGACGGTTCCTATGGAACGTCGGATGGATTTTGTAATCTGCATGGTGTAGACCTCCTTTTCCTGGATGATCAGAATCAGATGCTGGTGAAAAGAGTATATATTGGTCTGATGGTTAGGGGAGGATCTTATCCGCGTACTGCGATATTATTCCCGTGAAGGATGCTATGAATTCTTATAGGAGTACCAGATCCGGTTCGTACTACCGGAGGAATTCCTGAAGGGGATTTTTAGAAAAAAACGATATACGGTCTCTTGAAGGACCGGTTTCTCGTGTACCGGGCCGATACAGGAAACCGGGAGTAAGCCCTGTTGTATCATTACCCATTTTTTTGCCTGCGGTATAATCCCCGGAATCCGAAAGCTGCAGGTCCGGTTCGTCATCGACATACAATACCGTAATCACGCTGCCGCTGCACGCCCCTGTATTCCGTATGTAACATTAAAAGAAGGTGTTGAAAAGGATTTGGGAGATCCTGCCCCGTTGGAACATTCACCCGGTTATCATTTTTACGGAAGAATTTCTTTACGGTAAAATTACCATATTCCCATCCTCATTCTATAAATCCCCGGGCCGCCCATACTCCCGGCATGAAGTATACGGCACGGCATATCCAGCGTTTCCTCGAAACCGGGAAGATTGATGCAACGCTCTGGAAGAACCATTTCCCCTCGCTGCTGCCGACCCTGGTGCCGACCTGCGAGGAGTGCTCGGAGTTCAAGGACCGGACCTGCGCCGGCGGCAGGGACCCGGTCGAATGTTTCCTTGCAAAAGTTCCCGAGGCAAAACCGGGGGACAAGCCCCGCCAGAAGAAACGGGACCCTATGCTCGGCATTGGTGCGAAACGCCCGGGATTCAACGGTACGGCAATGCCCAAAGACCAGTCAAAAATGTGACCGGGGAACGCCCCCACACTCAATATCCGGTTTTTTGTACGGGGAATTCCCCGATATCAAGGTATTTTCCGGTTGCAGGAGTGTACTGCGGCCACGTAACGTTCTTCCCGCCATCCGGGCTGCCGCTCCGGGCAAACTGCGTCCAGTACTCCATCATCCTGTCCGAAACGTTCCGGCTCACGGGATCCGGGTCCATTGCGGCCGGCCGGAAGACAAAATATAGTTCACTGCCATGGAATGTCCCCATCGGCTGGCCGGGCATCTCGTACGAGAACCGGTACAACCAGGTTTCCTGGCCAATCCCGGCGTTCGATCCGGCAATGATCTCTGCTGCTGCTGCAAAGTCAAAGTCGTTCATAATCCGTTCCATCTGGTACTGGACCTCTCCTTCTGTTTTTGCCGGGTACGCTCCAAGAACTTCATCGGCATACCTCCCGAACCGGTCCCGGATATAGCGTTCGTACCCCGGGACATTCAAACCCGTCTGTGCTGCAAGCGTTGTTCCTTCATCGGCATTGGTCCCGATAATGAGCGGGACCGGGTTCTGCTTTCCGTTCAGGAATTGGTCCTCAGGAGCAAAAGGAAGGATATACCCGTCAACCGATGGCTTGAACTTCAGGGTGTGGGTGGCCCAGAACGCTGATTTGGGATGGGGTGTTGCATTGACAAGAGTCATCGCGTCCAGTGCACGCATCTGCCGGATCGCATCCGGCCCGGTATACCCCAGCGTGCGGGCAAATTCCATGCTGTCCTGTTCGGCTTGAACCCGGGAACTGACAATATTTAAAGAAGAGCCATTTGTCCAGAGCGGCCCGCTCTCAACAATGGCCTGCCGGAAGAGACCGTTACCCTGCGGGCTTGAGAGGTGGGAAAGGATGCTTGTTGCCCCTGCCGATTCCCCGAAGACAGTTACACGGGAGGGATCACCGCCAAACGCCCCGATATTCCGCTGCACCCATTTCAGGGCGGCCTGCTGGTCCTGGAGACCGTAATTGCCCGAAGAGTTATTGGCCGATTCGTTGGCAAGCGCCGGGTGGGCAAGGAACCCAAGAGCTCCGAGCCGGTAGTTGAGCGTGACAACGATCACCCCTCTCTTTGCCAGTGCGCTGCCATCGTACAGCGGGAGGGAGCCGGCCCCCTGGATGAAAGCCCCGCCATGGATGAAAACCATAACAGGCAGTTTCTCTGAGGGATCCTTTGCCGGTGTCCAGACATTCAGGTACAGACAGTCTTCGCTCATGGCTTGGGCTTTTGTTCCCGTTGAAGAATTGTCTGAAACGTTCTGGGGACAGATTGCCCCAAAGGACGTTGCGTTCATCACGCCGTTCCAGGGTTTTGCTTCTGCCGGGGGTTTCCACCGGAGGTTTCCGGTGGGTGGAGCCGCGTAGGGAATGCCCCGATATGCGGTGATCCCATTATCCGTTATTCCCGAGATTGTGCCTGCATCGGTTTTCACGATTCCTGGCGTTGCAGCAGTCTGACTGCATCCGGCAGCAAGAACAAGACTGAAGAGGATCGCCAAAAGGATCAGTATAGCCACACGGGATTTCTCCCACCCAATTTTACCCGCCATGCCCGATTCTCCAGTGATAATGGAAGCAATTGGAAGGATTTCAGATAAGAGTTTCGTTTCTTTCCGGGTTTCTGGTACCCCCAGCGAATTTGCACGGGATCCGGCATGAACTTTCTTTTGGAAAAAATACCGGGAAAAATATGACCGGATATGGTGAAGGCGCCAAAAAGAAAACGATTTGAAGTGGAAAAACAGAACGGTCGGAAAGACTAGCGGCCAATCCAGCCGAACAGCCCGTGGTCATTCTGCTCCTGTGCTGCAAGGCGCTGCCATTCCGCCACATTCTGGTCCAATGCCCGGATCTGCTCTTCCATTAAAGTACGGGTCTCCGCATCCATCTCCGTTGTGTTCACGAGCTGCTGGATCTGCATGATACGGACCTGGTTTTCAGAAGTAATGTTGGCAAGTTCCCGGGCGGCCGGCTGGTCCCCGCCAAAGAAAAGCCTGCTGAACGCATCCCGGTTCTGGATACGCTCTTCAAGCCGGAAGGTTGACTGAACGGAATTATTGAAGGTCCGGGCGATCTCCGATATCTGAGGGCCGATACCTCCGGTTACGTTCTCCATGGCAAGAAGCGAATGGACCGCAACGCTGATGTCATTCTCATTTTTCATCCACCCGGCCTTGCCGGAGCTGGAATTGGCAAGGGAGGCTGCATATTCCATACGGTTCTTCTGGAGGTTCTCACGCAGAGCTGAATTATTCCGGACTGCAACCGTTGCATTCTTCTGGATTTTTACCGGGGTTTCCCGTGGTTCTTTGTCATATGAGGTCGTATTTTTCCCGCCGGGCTCTGCAACCGGTTTGCCACCCGGGGACTCATTGTCATCCCCGCCACCGGCAATGACAACCCCTGCATGAATTCCATTGCCCTCCTTACCCGCCGCAAGTACCGGTATTGCCAGGGAAGCCAGGCACAGAACGATTACGAAAATACCTGTTATTTTTTTCATGGGAAACCTGCCATTTTGTAGTATTCACCTGTGCGGGCAGTGCTATAGAATTTTTCTGATGAGAAGGATCGGGAAGGTATGGATATGTTCATGCCACTCATGGAAGCCAGGAAATTTTAATCCTGTTCATGAGTGAAGTATCGCTCAAAAAAAAGGGTAAAGTGCCAATCCAGCCCCTGCCATCTATCTTTTACAATTGTCCGGCCCCCATTTGCGCCAGCCTTGCCCCCATTGGGGGCGGGGGCGCATGCGATTCCCCGGTATTACCAAAAATCCCGATTCAGGTAATGCAGCACTATCGCAACCGGGGCGCCATAGCTGCGGGGCGAAGCCCCTTGAGCGTCAGTCTTTCCGCTCCAAAACGAATTTCCTTTTTTGATTTAAATTTCAGGCATGTTTTTTTTACCTTTTTTCACTCTGTAAATCCTTCCTGGATTCAGGGGTTGGAATAGTACATTACCCCCCCCCAAAAAAAAAATAAAAAATAAAAAATATCCAATACGAAAAAGGGATTAACAAGTATGTTTACAACCGCGTTCAGAACACGTAGGTTGTCCCGGTTGTGTTCAGGATGCATTTCCCCGGCATCGCTGCCATGAACCGGTTGATTGCATCCCACCCGGTGCAGTGCATGGGTACAACGTAATCCGGGTTGATCCGTTTCATGGCATCAATGGTTGGCTGGATTACCGGTGCAAATGCCGGGCCGGTGAGATGGAACCCGCCTAAAACTGCATGGACCAAATCGACCCCGGTTATCTTCCTCGCGTACTCCACCGTGTTGATGATCCCGGCATGGGCACAGCCACTTATGATGACAAGCCCCTTATCCTTCACGTTGATCACGAGTGCCTGGTCATCCCGGATAGGATCGGCCTGCCACCGGTCACTGACAAACATCTCCATCCCGGGCATACCGTTCTCGAAATCGGTCTTCCGCTCCACTTCCCCGGTCACGATCAGGTGGCCACCAGCGAGTCTCGAGGGTCCGGTGCGCTTGAGGATATCAGCCCCGGATTTTTTCAGCACTACCGCGTCCAGCTGGGGAAGCGCAGCAATACCATTCGGGCCGTTCAACCGCCGTTTCAGGAAAGCATCCGGGTGGACAACGAGCGGTATCTGCCGTCCTGCCCCGGAGAAGACTCCTTCAAGCCCGCCGATATGATCGAAGTGCCCGTGGCTCAGAACCACCGCCTCTGCGCCGGCAAGCGGGATGCCCAGCTGCCGGGCATTCCATGCCATGCATTCCCGGGACAGCCCGGCATCGAGCAGGATCGCGTGCTCCTTTTTGCCGGAGAATACCCGGACAAAGCAGGAGAGGCCGTGCTCAGCCAGGATCTGGCGGCCCGTGTTGAACGGAAGACGGTGGTCAACGGGAGTTGAGGGCGGCACAAAGATATCAATGTAGTTATCGACAAGAACGGTGATTTCCACACGATCGGCCGGTCTTAACAGATGTTCAGTCATGGTCTTTTCACCCGTTAATCGATAAGCAGGAGCGCCATAAGCTCCGGGTTTCCCTGCACGGGGAAACGTATCGGCATTCCCGCCTTTTCTGCAGTCTTCACCATGTTGACGCCAACGGCATGCTCGGGAATCCGGGCCTGTGTGGGATGAACGCAGATACCGGCCTTCACGTTGCAGGTCTCGCAGAGCCGACACGAGCCGTTGACAAAGGCAAGGGCTAAGGGATTGCCGGCATTGAACGCGGTCTTCTCCAGTTCGAGCATCATCGGGGCGAACGCACCGGTGCCATTGAAATGATCTTTCCAGAACTGCGTTGCCTGCTCTTTCTTATCCGCCGGGGCTTCCGGGTCGAGCCAGTACCGGTAGATCGAGCAGATCACATCCGGTTCGGCTTTTGCCGGCGAGATAAATTTCACGAGCAGGGCGTACCGGTACTCCGAGAGGATCTTCCGGAACTCGTCAGGGGTTGGGACGTTGGGCGGGCAGGTGAGTTTTTTGCCGTACCCGATGCAGCCGGCCCGGCACTTCAGGGGCACGCGGTTTTCGACAATCACATCCGATGCGGGGATAACTTTGGCATCAGCAGCACCGAGCGCGCGGGCTGCCTGCACGAGGAATGCGAAATCCCCTGATTCTTTCTTACCGTCATTCATCATGTTCACCCGGTTCTGCCTGAAGTGTATGGAGCGGAATACAAAAAAAACCTCATAACTGCTGTCAGCAGGGTTCAATCCGGTACTCCCAGGTCATTTTCGCGGAAGCGGCCGCCATCACGGCAACCTGGCAATGGAGCGTCATGACATGTTCAATCACCGCAGCCACCTTTGCGTTGTCCAGGTTTCCTTTCAGGGTGAAGGTCACGTGAATTGTCCTGAGAATCTGGGGAAGCGTCTCGCTCCGGGTACAGTCAACGTTCACTGACAACGACACTGGGGGGGTTCCCATGGCAGCAAGATCGATTGTGGTCTTGATTGCTGCACATCCCCCGATCGATGCAATATAATACTCCATCGGGTTGGGGTACTTCCCGCTCCCGCCAAGTGCCGGGCCCGGCTCAAAGAATATCTCATTGCCCATGTTCGTTGTTGCTACAAATTTCAGGCCGCCGGCCGATGATACGGTTGCGGACGGTTTTGTCATGGTTGTGGTTGGTGTTGTCTTCATATTCAGGTTCCTACTTTGTTGATGAGTTCCTGTGCTCTCCTCCCTGGAGAGCAGGGCAGAAATTACACAGCGAGTAAAAAACTTCTTTCTCCTTATCCCGAACCGGGCAGTAATACACACTTCCTTTCATCTCCACATTATATCCCCCGGGAAACCGCGTTCCCACCGGATGGGCCGGTTCTTCGAGAACAAACATAGTGAACGCTGCGAGAAGATAGTAGAAAAGGAAACTAAGTTTTTTGAGATGGAGGGTCCCTTCGCTGGTATCGATCACCGCAAACATACCCGAAGGGAGCATATTGCAGAATGCTTCGAACCGCTTCCGGTTGCCAACAGGTGCAGTGAGTCTTGCAAATTCTCCGCTACGGTGAAGAACAATAAGATGATGGTGACACGTGAATACATGGTCCCGAAGCTGGACCATGGCCTTTCGATAGGTAGAAGGCAGATGTTCTATCTCTGTATTCATTTTTCCCCCAAGGATCTGGAGGTCATTGAGAGAATATTTCTGTACTTCCCGAGAAAGGATCTCTCCTAGTTCGCCTCTGGTCCGGGCAGATTTAAGCAGGCACGCAATCCGGAAGATATCTTCAGCTGCTTCGCTGCTATCAGTCATGTTACGGTTCAGTGAATCGCTCATTTTGTCTCGCCGTATCCAAGGGCATCAAACTCAGGTCCGATAAGGAGATCAGGATTTGTCCAAGTGAAAAAATGATCTTTTTGATCAATACGTAACGCGCTCCTGCTATCCCGTCCCGGAGTTTTCCGGTTAACTTACTGGCATCGAGAGATAACGGAGTCCGAATCATTCCGAGCAGCGTCGGGTCATCGGATTCCATGAGCCCCTCGAACCGCGGAGGAAGGATGCGAATATCAGAGTGTTTTGACGTTGACATAGAGTTCCTTCTCATTTTTTTGTTATCAAGTTGTTTTCTTTCACATTTTCAGGAGCGAACGGTCAATTGCAAAGAGGAAGCACCCCCGCACTCCCCACCACGTGCACTCCGGGCAGGTGGTATGATCTTTCCTGCATCTCCGGCCAACCGCTTCCATCGGGCAGTCGTCCCGCTTGGCACAGCCCCAGCAGCAGGTGCCGGTTGTCCGGCCATAGATGACGTCGAAGTTGACGTACGTTCCAGGATCAATCCGTTTTTTTCCGTTCATGTCTGTTTTCTCCGTAATCAGATGTTCAGGATCGACCAGTCCAGCCTGAATTTCTTACATCCCCGCTCGCTCCACCGGGTGCAGGAATTGCAGGTACTCTGTTTTTTGGTGCACTTCCATTTCCGGACTTTTTTCGGACAGTTGTTTCTTCTCGTACAGTTATGACAGCAGGTGAATGCAGAAACCCCGAAAATATAGCCCGTGTCAAGATAAGATCCAGAAAAAACGGGTACCGGGTTGTCATGGATCATGCCCACCAGTCTCCGGGATCGGTTTTGTGTCGAGCCATGAAGCGGCATCACGCCTGCACAGCGCAAAATATTGGGAGTATGTATACCCCCAGCCAATTACTGCAATTACGAGAGAGATTCCCGCAGCAGCGGCACTCAGGAATACAAAGGACAGGATTGCGGCCATCATCAGCGTCAGAAAACCGCACTCCAGGGCAAGCATGAACATCCGGTCCTGTTTACCGGTTGGCAGCACCGCGTTCCAGGGATGCTGGAGAGCAATTGCACCCAGGATAAATACAACAAAAATAACACCGCCGGTAAGAAACAGGTGATCCGTGCCACGAACAAGGCCGGCAAACGTAAAACCGCCGGTGATCATTGCGGTAAGGCCGAGAAGCGTCAGCGCCCCGACAACGGCGAGCTCCATCAGGGACCGGGCCATGACAGGGATGTTCATATTCAGGACGTGATTTGAGAGGTACCCGAGTACAAGACCCGTGATCATTGCCACAATAACGGCAACCAGGGGGGCGAAAAAACCGGAACATGTCGAGAGGAGCATCCCCCCCACACCCGCTCCGAATCCGATCATTCCCGCGGACGGGACACCCGTACCAAGACCGTAACTGTTCAGGATCTTAATCGTGTCCGATCCCCACCACAGTGCACCAAGTGCGGCAAGACCCCCGAAAAATGAGAAGAGATCTGAGTTCGTCAGGTCATTGAGATACGTACAATAGAGGAATGCAACGGAACAGATTATACCGGTGATCAGGATCCGGTTGTGCGGGATGCCAGGGTCGATCTGGTTGATATCGACTTTGATACTCATGCTCATTCATCTCCGCCCGTTGCCTGTTCCGGCCCGGGAATCGTTGCATATGCGAGCGTCATGAGGCCGGATATCTTCCGGTCCGCATTTTTTCCGGAGTAGTACATCCTCCCGAAATCCCGGGAGGGTATCACCTGAATACCGGTAAAGCCATGGCTCGCGAGGAAAGGTACGATCTCGTCCTTTTCAAAACCCGACTGGAGCGGCTCACCAGCCAGGATGGTATAGGCCCGGATCTTCCGGCCGCCCTCTGCCTCAGATGACCCGTCCGCCATTGACTGCGGGATGAAATCAAAAAGCACGGCACTGCCTGCCCCGGCATTCTGGCAAAGGCCGGAAAACAGGTCCGCCACTACCGGGCGGGGAAGGTACATCACGAGCCCTTCGAGAAGGAAAAGGGTCTTTTGATCCGGAGACCAGCCGGCCCCTTCCAGGGCCTGCCAGCAGTGCTCATGTCCGAGGTCTATCGGGATAAATGAGACATGAGACATCGGTTCGCCAAGAACCCGTTCAAGGATTGCAGTTTTTCTTGCCTGCGTCTCCGCCCGGTCGATCTCGAAGATCCTGACCCGGTCCTTCAGCGTCCCGATCCGGTACGCCCGGGTATCATACCCGGCACCCAGGATCACCAGCTGGTTAAATCCTTCACCCGGAGCATTCTCGCAAATTTCGTCAAAAAAACGGACCCGGGCACGGATGGTGTTGCTCCACCCGGGCATAGCCTCTTCTATCTCATCTGCCATCGCTTTCGCTTCAGCGGGATGGGTCTTTCCCCAGGCAAGCAGAGCGGGATTTAGGAAATAGACTGCATACGGATCGTAAAAAATCCGCATATCTTCCGGCAGCATCGATTCAGCGAACCGCTGCAGGGCAATTCCTTCCGCCATCCGGCTTGGGCTTTCGGGCCCATAATTTCCCGCGGGTGATATATCCAATCTCATGGCAAATCACATACCCTCTTGTAAAATAACATACTAATTGGAATGTATAAATACCAAACGGTTTGTATTTTATCCGGATGCAATGTTTTTTACATCTCACGGGAGTAGTGAATATGAGAAGCAATGCCCAAGGTAATCCCGGAATATAAAGAGGATGCAAAACGCCGCATCATAGAAGCCGCAATGGATGTTATCGCAGAACGCGGCTGCGATCAGATGACGATAGATGATGTGGCAAAAAAACTTAACGTTACCAAAGGTGCGGTCTACTGGTACTTCAAGAGTAAAGAGGAACTTGTTGCTGCGGTCTTAAAAAAATTCCAGGATACTATTGAGCGGACAGGTTTTGAATCGTTTTATAACCGTCCCATCGAAGATGTCTTCTCAAATCTGTTCGAACGGTTCTCCTTAACCGATGACCGGCAGCGGGCAATTTTTTTTGAGATGTTTGCCCTTGCTGCCCGGAATTCTGATGTCCGGCATGCAACCCGGGAATATTATATGGGACTCGTCTCCACGTTTGAAGAGGCAATCAAGAGAGAAAAGAAACGGCATTTCATCCAGACCCAGGCAGACCCCCATACACTTGCCCTCCTGATGGTGGCCCTGTACTCGGGCCTCCAGAATTATGAGATGGTCTGGATGTTCCAGAACGAGATTCGGGATCTCTGGATGGAAGGGACAAAGATCCTTCTCAAACCATCCTATACCGGCACGTACGGGGAAGAGAAAAAGTAACCCTCTTCACGGGTGGATCTTTTGTCAAATTATTTTTTCTGAGGGAAATCTCCCGTCAGATATGCCGGTTTTTGGTATAAAAAAAAGAAACCTGTTATTGTTCCGCGGTAATCCGGTCATAGAAAACTGCTGCAACAATCGCGCCGACAACCGGGCCTATTATGTAGATCGGGAAGAATGTCCAGAGGTTCGGACCTCCCAAAAGAAAGTCCATGATATAGGGGCCAAATGTCCGGGCCGGGTTGAGGGACGCTCCCGCAATATTGCCGGTTGCGGTGATCATACCGGCAACCGTGAGACCGATAATGAGTCCCGCAAAACCTGTTGGGGCACGCTTGTCAACAGCAACGCCCATGATGACAAGCATCAGGACAAAGGTTGCAATTGCCTCAACAAGGATTGCCTGCCCGTACCCGATACCGGGGAAGGGTGCCGTTGCTCCAAGACCCCCGATAGTCACCGCGTCCATTCCAACCGTTAAGAAGAAGAGCGTACTTCCGATTGCTGCGCCGATACACTGGGCAAGTACGTATGCCACGGTCTCCCCGAGCGAGAACCGTTTCGTTGCCCACAGGGCAATCGTTACTGCAGGGTTGATATGTGCCCCTGAAACCCGGCCAAGCGCATAGATGACCGCGGCAATCACGATACCAAACGAGATACCTATGGCAAACCAGTCTCCGAGCCCGCCGAGCTGGCCGATACCTATGTTGAACGACGATGCCGGTTTGGTCCCGTGAGCGATCATCAGCGTTATGGCCGCAGCACCCGCCCCAAAATACACAAGGAGCAGGGTTCCTACACATTCCGTAAGGCTGCGGCAGGTCAGCGATGCCATTACTTGCCCTCCCCAAACGCATTACTGCAATCAGGGCAGAGCATCCGTGGCATCCTGGTGGGGAGTTTTCGTGAGGGAAGAGGATAGCTTCCTTCCCAGACATCAACGTCTTTCCGGACCGTATGCTTCATGCAGGTTCCCATACCGCAGGCAACACAGACTGCAACGGCATCGGTCTCTTTTCCTTCTTTAGCACAGACGTAACACTTCATTTTGAACTCCATCTCTCCAGTACAGGTTTTCAGACCGCCTCTTTCCACTGGCACGAGCAGTGCCGGAAATCCATTAAGGCTGCTGAGGCACAGTCTTTGCAGATTCGTGCAGGAGCTGCAGCAATTTCTTTGTTTAAAGCGATAATATTTGTCATAAGTGTTGCTGTCACGGGTTCACTCGTGAGTAGGCACGGGTAGTCGGAGAGGCGCATCATGGCCGAGAAGCGGACGGTCATGGCACAGGCAGGATATGCGTACCGCTGCGGGTTTGCGAGCACCTCGTTCTTCAGGATGGGTGAGAGATCAACATCGAATCCGCCAACCTTTGGAGTTACCAGACCGGGCTCGCTGCTCTGCATCCTCCGGGCCTTGTCCACCATCTTCCATCCACGGTAGATCATGTCCATGAAGTCGCAGTTGTGGAGCTCGATGGCTGCACCCCGTTTCGGATAGAGCTGGACATAGTTGTGGTAGCGTTTCGTGAGCATGTCCACGACCATGATGGCATTGAACCCGTCGAGTTCAAGGATATACTCGGCAGCACTGGCCGAAGAGCCGGTTGCAACCGATAACACTTCGTGCGGGGACTTCATCTTCGGGGCCGCTGCTTTGAGGGTCCTGTCCATCACTTCGGTCACGGATTCAATGACCGCCATGATCACGTCATCCTTGCACATGTTGAACGTGGACTGGGAGATGTGATGGGCAATGTCCCCGACACAGTAGGCCGGCACGGTCACGATGTTGCCGTAATGAACCCCCTCATTGAGGGATGCCTTGACCGCACCCTGCATCTTTGCGCGGTAATCCTTCATGTATTTCCGGCAGTCAAACGAGGACTGGCCCACGCTGTCCATGAGCTTTGCCTGCGCATCGACCGGCGTGTCATAGATGGACTGGATCATTGCAATCTCCTGCTTCACCGCATCGGCAAGGGTGGCGCCGCCTTCGACTGCATGGGCAAAGACATCGCCAATGCCGTACGAGGTGTTCATGGCCCAGGATTTTGAAGCCAGGATTGCCTGCTTATGGGATGCCGGGATGTCCGTGTTCTTGAGGATCTGGTTGACAATATTGCTGCTGCTTCCCGGGATCAGCGCAAAGTCTACTACGCAGGTGGGGCCATAAAAACCCGCATACCGCCGGGCTGATTCCCTGCCGATAAGAGATTCTGCTTTTGTAACCGCTTTGATAAATACCTCAACACTTTTACGGAATTTGGGATCCGCATCATAGAGCATCTCGAGAATGACCGGTGTCTGGTAGTGTTCAACAAAAGGATCATCTTCGGGACGGATGGTCGTGGTCAGATTTTTGAGAATGGTATAATGGGCATGAACCGAATCGGTATGGAGAGAAAATACTGCCTTGCTCTGGTCTCCTGCGGCTTTCATGCCTTTGACTGCATCGACATACACTTTCGAGTCATCGATAACAAAATTCTGCCCGCGCTTCTTTTTTATCTGGTCTACATCGGCGTGCTGGGCTGCCATCGCCTCGTTGATCATTTTTTTGATTATTTCCTGCATAAATCATGCATCTCCCGGCACCGTAACTGGACGGGGTGCCTACAGGCAACCATTGGCGTATACCTTATAAATATCTTCATATTTGGAAAATTGAACCGTCATGGTGATGTTCCCCCATGCATGGGGTGGCGGCGTTTCTTGTGATGGGGAACGGGGACATCAGCCCCCTTGAAAACATGACAGATGGATCTTATTTTCACGTTCATTTAAAAAAAAGCCAAAAAACCAGGTAATTGATCGCAGGTCTTCCAAAGGTTAGTGTCTGCCACCACCAGGTTCTACCCTGCCACCCGGCAGATAAGGTAAGGTCTCTTTCCCCCGGTTGCGGGAGCAGGGAAAAACCGGAATACGAAAAAGGGGGATTTTTTTAAGGATATGATCTTCCCGTCTCCATCCCATGTATCAGAACAGTTTTGAGAGCAATGCTTTAATCTGGGCTATAATGTCCTCATTACCGGCCGTGACTGATTTTTGCCCGGCCGGGTTCTCGTTGTTTCCCGGTTGCGGATGGGTTATATTCCCGCTCCCCTGCAATGCCCCGGGTCCATCTCCCGCTGCCGTCGAGTTCCCGAAATCCCCCGCCGGGGGTGCGTGGAACGTCATGTTTCCCATCCCCTGCGCATCGCCACGGGAAGTCACGTTGCTAAATTCCCCGGCAGGTCGCTCAGGAGAAGTCATGTTTCCAAAACCCTGTGTCTCTCCGGGCATGGTACCCGGTGCAGTTTCATTGCCGAAACCTTCGGAGGGTGGACCCTGGCGGCTCATGTTTCCAAAACCGGGCCCGTTACGCTGGGAGGTTGCATTCCCAAACCCGCCGGATGGCGGGACGTGGCCGGTCATGTTTCCCGTTCCCAGTTCCTCACCCGGATTCTGCCCATCGGATGGCGGTGCACGAGACGTCCCGTCCCCCCCGCTGTTGCCATCCATGCCACTGTTTCCATGGTTACCGGTATCCTGTCCGCCGGGACCGTTCAAGGTCCCAGAATTTCCCGAGGGGGGGTTTGACATCGGGTTCATGCCACCATTGCCGGATACACCCTGGCCCGGAGCTGATCCGGCTGCGGATTCCTGGGCCTGGGCCATCGGTACAAGCAGTACGGCTGCACATACCAGCACTGCAATGACCGTAAATGAATTTCCGATCTGCTTCATGGTTATCGTTCCTTGCATCAGACACCTGCGGTGCAGGTTGTCTGGCATCTACTCCCACGAATCAGGATATAAATAGCGTTTATGACGCCGGTCATATATATCGCGGAGCGTTATGATGGCAGAACCTGGAAGTTAGAACATGGGTTCTGCAGGAAGCCCATGTCTTTAAAAGAAAAAACGCGATCAAAATCGAGGTTTTCTCCAGAGCATTTATGCACAATCTGTTGCATGTTAAAAAAAGGGTTATGGCAAATCAGGTTGCCTTTGCCGTCTGGTTGGCAGTTGCATTCACGGCGGTTGTTGCCGTTGTAACGGGTTTTGCCGTTGTTGCCGTTGTGGCAATTGTCGGGGTTGGGGTGGGTTTGAGATCAACCTGGATCTCAACTACCCCTTTCGGGGATGTCGTTGATTTCTGTGTAACCAGGTTGCCGTTCTTATAGACTTCAACCAGGAGTTCCTTGCCCGTTGAATCTACTTTCTGGACGTTTGCAACAACAATGCCGGTGCTGGTTGAGATCTGGTAGATGTGTTCGCCGGTATCAGCCTTTGCGCTTTCCGCTCCCGGTGTGCCGATCGATGCAGCATAGTTGCCATCCGGATAGTACACCCGGACCCAGACTCCTGTTGACGGGATGACTATTTTGGATGATACAGGAGTTGCCAAGGTCGGCGTCGGGGAGGAGATAACCGCTGCGGTCTCTGCGGGTGTTGCAGTTGGTTTAACGGTAAGCTCAGGGGTTGCAGTTGGAATCGCCGTTGTTGCAGGAGTTGTTGTTGCGGGAGGGGTACTGCCCTGAGGGAGCGCAAACAAAATTACGCTTCCGATTACGGCAAGGATAACAATAACCGCAACGGCGATTGCTATGTATTTTTTCTTTGAGGATTTTGGTGCCGCCGGGGGAGGAGGTGGCGGAATCTCCGCAGGAGTTTCGGGTGCGGCAGGTGCCACTGGTGCGACAGGGGCCGCAGACTCGGCTGCTTGTGCAGTTGCCGGCGCAGGTTCCGCTGCCGGAGCCGTTCCATCGGGAGTAATTACCGGCCACGGAATACCGGCAACGGGAGCCGTGGCATCAAACGGGATGGCCTGCGGTTCCGGTGGTGCAGGTTCAGTAACGGTGTGAGTGACCATCGTGGATATGACACCGGGCTTCTGGATGAGCGGGGACGGCTCTGTTCGCGGAACCGAGTCTGCAATAAGGGGTTCGATAGAGTGGATGACCTGCTCGATGGGCCGCTCCCTGCGCTCGGTTGCAACGGATCCAAAGACCGGCGGGGGAATCGGGACATGCATCTGCGGGATTGCGGCCTGGGGTGGTGGTGGTGGGGGTGAAACGGGAAGAGCCGGTGCCGGTGCAGGGGGAATTGACGGCGCGGGAACCGGTTCCTCAGTTACAACCGTGAGGGCTGGATCTCTTACTACGGGAGTTCCGCAGCGGTTGCAGAACACGGAATCCGGGGGCACGCGGTTCCCGCACCGGTTGCAGAACGACCCCATGGGAAGCGAGGTTGTCTCTACAGGTTTTGGCATTGCCGGGGGAACTTCAACTATCTTCTTGATGGGGCGGGCGATCTCGATCTTCTTCTTGGGCTGGGGGGCATTGGTGATCTCGATCCGTGGTGCTGCCGGGGTTTCCTGCACGTACATGGGTTCCGGTGCCGGCGCAGGGGCCGGGGGTTCGGGAGCAACCGGGGCAGCGTGGTGCTGGAAGGTGGGGGAGAGGTTCTGTTTGAGGACGCGGATCCACTCATCGCACTCGCGCTTCCTGTCGCCCCCCGAGGTCTTGGAGAATGTCAGGATCATCTGCCTTGTCGCGCCACTGTTGGTGATGAGCGAGAGGGTGAGCGTTGAGTCGCGGATGGCATTTTCTCCTCCCTCAACATCCCGGAGGGTTGCAAGCAGGATCTCCTGGGGTGCGATGATGTGTTTCTTGCTGTCCACAAGGATGAGACGCTTCGTCGTGAGGATTGCCTCGAAAGTCACGGATTTGACTTTGACATTCTGCGCGTTCAGGAGTACCGATTCGTCATTGTAAAGATCAGGATATGCCATGCAACCACGTTCTAGTATCTATCTAGGTTATCTGAATAAAATAAGTGTTTGCAGGCTTATGGTTCTGCAAGCCTTCGATCAGAGCGTTTCATGCCCGTTCATGTAGGGCACAAGGACTTTTGGGACCACGACGGTCCCGTCCGACTCCTGGTAATTTTCAAGGATTGCCCGGATAACCCGGGACGTTGCGATTGCCGTGGAGTTCAGGGTATGGAGGTGCTGCTTGGATTCAAACTCACTCTTGTCGCGGACCTTGATATTGAGCCGGACTGCCTGGTAGGTGGTACAGTTGCTGCACGAGACAACTTCCTTGTACGCATCCTCACGCGGCATCCAGGCCTCGATATCGTATTTCTTTGCAGCAACCGTGCCGATATCGCCTGTACAGATATTGACCACCCGGTAGGGGAGGCCAAGGCTCTGGAACACTTCTTCGGCATTGGCGAGGAGTTCCTCATGGATCTGCCAGGAATCCTCCGGCATGCAGTACACGAACTGCTCGACTTTCGTGAACTGGTGAACCCGGAAAAGACCTTTCGTGTCCAGGCCATGCGCGCCGATCTCCCGGCGGAAACACGGGGAGATTCCCGCAAGCCTTAAGGGCAGGTCTTTTTCCTCGAAGATTTCGTCCTGGAACATTGCGCCGATCGGGTGCTCGCTCGTTGCAATCAGGTAAGCATCGTCCCCGTCGATCTTGTACATGACTTTCTCGAAGTCGCCGAGATCGGTCACGCCTTCGTAGGAGGTCCGGTTGATCATGTAGGGCGGGATAACCGGGGTGAAGCCTTTCCTCACCAGCAGGTCGATGGCATACCGCTGGAGCGCAAGATCCAGGAGGACGAGACTGCCTTTCAGGAAATAAAAACCGGCGCCGCTGGTCTTTGTTGCCCGTTCGAAATCCGCCCAGCCCTGCTCCGATGCGAGCTGGCCGTGGTTTTTTATCTCGAAGTCAAACGTCCGCGGAGTGCCGACTTTTTTGAGCTCGACATTCTCCGTATCGTCTTTTCCCACGGGAACGCTCTCGTGGAGGATGTTGGGGAGGCGCATGAGATAGGATTTGACGGTGGTGCGGATCTCCTCCTGTTCGGTATCGTGATCGCGGATCTTCTGGGGAAGCGCTGCTGCCTCTGCCATGAGCGCGCCTGCGTCCTGCCCGGCTTTCTTTGCGGCATTGATCTCGCGGGCAATGGTGTTGCGGCGCTGCCGGAGCACGTCCGTCTCGACCTTGAGTTCCCGGGAACGGGCATCCTTAAGAAGCAGGTCGTCGACCCACTGGATTTTCTCAGGATCATTTCTCTTCCGGAGATCGGCTTTTACGATATCCGGGCTGGCCCGTACAAACCTGATGTCAAGCATGGAAAAATACCTTCTTTGCGAGCGTATCGTTTTATTATTAGACGATTATCCCACATAATGTATTGTTTTTTCCGGGTTTTTTGGGTGTCGGATACCCGGGGGAAAACAAGCCCTGTGAGGGCCCGGTTTCCCACTTTCATATCCCGGCCCTCTCCAGAAAACCCTGTAAATCTCTTCTTTTCACTTCCTTTGGAGAATATGCCCAATTATCGCCCTGTTTGCCAAAATCCGGCTGAAATCCAC
Organism: Methanoregula sp.; assembly: GCA_041645435.1. Lineage (NCBI taxonomy): Archaea > Methanobacteriati > Methanobacteriota > Methanomicrobia > Methanomicrobiales > Methanoregulaceae > Methanoregula > Methanoregula sp. Next base: position 22,188 of record JBAZQB010000007.1, on the reverse strand, counting down.
CTCATACAATGGCCCTTCCTGGTGTTCCGGCAGCCCCGGATTTTGCCACCTATTTCACTCTGTCCGGTACTGAGAATCGCCAAAATAACTGTGGATATGACGGTCATATTTTTCGGGAAATATTCTGGGAAGGGGGGGAAATGCCCGGATATGAAGTCATACGGGAACCGTAACGATCTCATCCCGGAGTTTCTGGATAATCTCCAGATGATTGTTTGCTTCCCTCTTTTTCTCTTTCGTTATGACTGCCAGAATTTCCTTGAACGAAATTGCCAGAGAATACTTTTTCACGGGCCGGCCTTTCCACACGGAAGGGATTTCAGCGGACTTTACCCAGTCCCGTTCGGTAAGATCCTTGATAACTAAGCTTACTGCGGGCTGTTGCGTGTTTGTCCCGCGCTCAATTTCCCGGGATGTTGATGCCCCCGGCTTGTCGCGCTGCTCCGGCGCAAGCGGCTGCTCCTGCTCGCTCCCCGCATACCGCTCCCGCGAAATGCTCGTCGCTGATTAATGGATAATTATGGCTAGGGATTCACAGGGGGGGGAAATCCGAACCCGTCACCGGGTTCGACAAACCGGGTTTTTACAAGATTATTTGCCGGCAAATCGGCATCCCTCTTTTTTCTTTCCTCCTGTTTTCGTACCCGGGCATCCTTCCGGGGATGCCGGGTATGTACTCTGGTAAAAGAGATGCGATGCCCGGAAGATAGGAAACCGGTATGTTCTGTTTTTTGTCTCATTTTTTGAAACACCAACGCGGTTTTATCTGGTTTTTCCCCTATTTCGCATTCAGGGAAATGATCACGGGAGATCCCGTATATTTATTCCGGGGGAGTCAGTTTCTCCCGGAATAATTATGGGATTATACACCGTGACCCCGGTATCGGGTTTCCCGAATTCATAAAAAGAGGACGGATTCAAAGTATGAAAAAAAAATATTCAGGTAAAGTGAGGACGGCTGTCGTTATTCTTCTGGTGCTTGTCCTTGCATCCGGTATCGGAGGAATCGTTACAGCAGATAGCCCGGCCACGGATGGTGCGGGTTTCTACCCGGGAATGATGTACGGGTACGGGAACGCGGGATACGGGAATGCAGGGTACGGCATGATGGGTTCCGGCGGGGTAAAGATGATGGAATCGGTGGAGATTCGTGCCATGGGAAATACCACGCATGCCGAGATGCAGGACCTGGTCACGAGGATGATGGCAGGCAGCCTTGACACCGCTGGCCAGCAGCGCATGGTCGAACTCATGAACCAGTATCCCGGACCTTCGAACATGATGGTGTCCCGTCTGGCCGTGGGATACGGTTCCACCACGGGCGGGTACCCGGGCATGATGGGCGGTTATGGACAGTACGGGTACCCGGGTATGATGGGTGGCGGCTATGGCCAGAATTACGGTATGATGGGCATGATGAATTCGGGACTCATGTGGCTTGGGTATCTCCTGGCAATACTGCTCTTCATCGTATGGCTGGTTGTTGGTATCCTTCTGGTCATCTGGCTTCACCGTCAGCTCAGGCCAGAGCAGAAACCCTGATAATTTTTTTCGCGCCGGTCCGTAGCTGGGGAGATGAAATGCAGTTCAGCGTAAAAGCACTGGCACTTGCATCGGGAATCGTCATCGGGGCTTTCACTTTCGTAATCGCCCATGTTGTTGTCATCACCGGGACCGGGCTTGCATGGGTCAGCCTTGCCGGCCCGCTGCATCCCGGATGGTCACCGTCATGGTTCGGAGCCTGCATCATGACATTCTGGATGTTCGTATACGGTCTGATTGGCGGCGCGGCGGTTGCGTACATATACAATTACTTTACCAAAGGAGAGAAAAATACATGAAAGATCGAGTTTTCCCGGGGGAGGGATAATCATGGGTTGCTGTGGCGGGGACATGAGTGGCATTGGGGGATGGTTCAGGAGACTGGGCATATTTGGCTATATTCTGGTCACCCTCCTTATCATCATAGCCGCATACTTTATTATTGAGCACCAGGCTCACCTTGCAGCGTATTCAACGATCATCTTCCTTGTGATCTTTATCGGGCTCCACCTGGTCATGTGCGGGATGGGTCACGGCAGCCACGGGAGTCACGGCAGTCATGGTGAACCCGGAACGAAAGAGGGAGATGCGGATGAAGGGAAGGGCAGGGTGGGTGAGGATGAGAAAGAAAAGCCCGGTGGCGGGTGTCACTGAGGCGTCGTCCGCACCAGGCCCGGTTTTTCCCGGGCGGCCGGGGAAGACCTTGCCAGGACAGGCACTCCAGCACCGGATTATTGGAAGTGGATATCCATGGCCATGAAAAATGAGCGGATCATCACCATCGGGGCAGTTCTTGTCAGCGCCGGCGTCCTGCTAGTGAGCGGCCTGACCTCGTCCATTATCTGGGGACTGTTGATTATCTGCATCATTGCCGTTGTGTATTTTTTCCTGCTGTACCAATAACTGAAACTCTGGAAAAAAGCCGGTCGTACCGCCAGGTACGATCCTGAACCGGATAGGGGGACCCGTATGCCGGCTCCGTACAGGGATCCAGAGGGGCATTTCACGTACTCCGCTCGGGTTTCTTGTCCTTACTCTTTTTACGGGAAACACCGGGAATATACCCGAAGCCCCCGGGCGAGGGTGGCAGTGCAAGACCATGTGCTGCAAATTTTGAGTTGAAAATTGTGAAGTGCCTGAATGGAGATATAGGTCTTCTGTCGATATTCACGCATACTGCTCGGATGAGGTGCGGTAATCCTTAGCAGGAGCAGGGGATGTCCCGGCCACTGCTGTCCACGGGTACGCAGGGCAGGGAGGAATTGACCCGGGTTACGATACGTAAGATCGTGGTTTCCTGTTCGCTGTCAGGGCACCGGGAAGCCGTAACGGGCATTTCCCGGCCGGGACAATTCAGTCCACCGGGGCAGGCCGGCCTGAAGGCACACTCTTAAAGGAACGTGAACCCGTGCAGGAATCCTAAGGGAAAACAAGAGAGCCGGAAGATACCGGGGACACCGATGAAAACGAAGCTGCTGATAGCAAACGACGATACGAAAGACCGCGACTTCCTTGAGATCCTGCTGCGGAGCGGGGGATACAACGTTGTCACGGCCGCTGGCGGCGCCGAGGCGCTCGAAAAACTGAAAAGGGAGCCGTTTGACGGGATCGTCTCCGATATCCTGATGCCCGGTATGGACGGGTTCGTCTTCCTGCGGGAGTGCCGGAAGGACCCGACGTTCCGCTCTCGCTGGTCGGGCCACGATCTTATCATCTCCTGCGAGGACGACGGCGTCGGAATCGCCCAAGAGTGCCGGCCCCGCCTCTTCGAGCGGGGGTTCGGGAAACATACCGGCCTTGGTCTCTACCTCTCGCGCGAGATCCTTGCCATCACGCGGATGACGATCACGGAGAACGGGGAGCCGGGCTGCGGAGCCCGGTTCGAGATTTCGGTGCCCGAAGGGGGATGGCGCATTGCCGGGACACTGCGCTGACCGGGAGCTGAGAAGATGGAAGAAGGTGAAGTGAGGATGGACCAGAAAAAAACGCGGAATATTCTCATCATTGTTGCCTGCGTTATCCTAATCCTGGCCGGGGCATGGTATTTTTCCCAACCCCCCGCAGGTTTCTCCGGGACCCCAGATCAGGTCAGTATCGGTTCAACTTCAGATGAATCCTCCGCATTGATCTTTGTTGCCGAAGACCAGGGCTATTTTACCAAAAATGGTCTCAACCTTACCCTGCGGAAATATCCTAACGGGGCAGCTGCAATACATGGCATGGAGACCAGCGATGTGGACATATCCCTCTCCGCTGAATATCCATTTGTCGTTGATGTGTTGGAAAAAAAGGAGTTCCTCGTTGTCGGATCAATCAATAAATATTACGGTACCTATGTCGTGGCACGGAAAGACCGGGGCATAGTGAACATTTCCGATCTCCGTGGAAAAAGGATCGCTGTGCCTGGGAAAACGATTGGAGAGTTTTATATCGCGAGATTCCTCGATCTGAATGGAATAAATAAGCAGGATGTCACGCTCGTAGACAAGCTCCCGGCACAGTCAATACCGGAATTTACCGGTAATGGCAGCGTCGATGCATTAGTAACCCGGAAATTTGTTATCGAATCAAAGATTGGCCCACTGGATGGCAATTACACGGTCTGGCCATCACAAAACAATCAGGCAACGTACAACATCATCTCAATAAGGAAGGACTGGTCAGAGGGGCATCCTGATACAATCCGCAGGCTCCTCTTATCGCTAGAAGAGGCCGAGAGGTATTCCCTCAAAAATCCCGATGAGGCAAAAGCGATTGTCCGGAAAAATCTGAACATGAGCGATTCATACATGGCATCAGTCTGGCCGGAACACCAGTTCTCCCTTTCCCTTGACCAGTCGCTTATCCTTGCCATGGAGGATGAAGCCCGGTGGATAATTGCGAACAACCAAACGGACAATAAAGAGATACCTAATTTTCTCAATTACCTGTATCCCGATGGCATGAACACGGTAAAACCGGGATCGGTGAATATCATCCGTTAAGGTGATCCCCCATGAAGATCCGAACACAATTTATTATCAGCGTGGTGGTCTTCATCGGGATATTTCTCATACTCAGTTTATCCGTCATCTCCAGCATGCAGGAGGTTGACCGGATGACCCTCCAGATGGAGATTGCTGACAGGATAACCCTGGACGCCTACGAGCTCAACCAGATCTCGAATGACTACCTGCTCTACGGCAATGAACGGCAGCGGGTCCAGTGGGAGTCAAAAAATGCCGCATTGTCCGACGACCTCTCGCTGCTGGATACTACACGCCCGGAGGAGCAGGAGCTCATCAGGAATATCAGGGCTAACCAGCAACACCTGAAGGAGATCTTCTCCGAGATCTCGTTGTCGGTACAAGAGACAGAGGCAAACGGGAATGCACCCCCCAGCACTGCTTTCATCCGGCAGTCATGGAGCCGGATCGCAGTCCAGAACATGGGTATTGCCTTTGATGCCTCGCGTCTCTCGCAGATAATACGGACAGAACTGGAACGGGATCAGAAGGTCCATTTGATACTTACCATTGTTCTGATGGGAGCCGTCTCACTCATTCTCGTATCAATTTTTTTAATCCTTGGTCGGCGTATCCTTGGTGCAGTATCCGAGCTTGAGGCCGGGACAAGAATTATCGGGTCAGGTGATCTCGACTTCCGGATTCCGGAGAACGGTGATGACGAGTTCCGGTATCTCGCCTCGTCGTTCAATACCATGACTGCCAACAGGAAAGCGGCTGACGGGGAACTGCAGCGGAAGAACGAGGAACTGTACGCTTCTTACGAGCAACTGACCGCAACCGAAGAGGAACTTCGCGAGAACTATGAAAAACTTGCCGGGAGGGAGAAGGCACTGCAGGAGAGCGAGCAGAAGAACCGCAATATCATCGAGACAGCGCAGGAAGGCATTGCCATTTGTGTACCGGAAGGCGGTTTTGTCTTTGTCAACCAGAAGATGGCCGACATGCTGGGGTATTCACGGGAGGAGATTGTCGGCAGGAGCACCATGGATTTCATGGTCCCCGGCGAGGATGGCCGGATAGTTCAGGTACGGGCTGATCTCAGGGCCGGCAAAAAAATCCAAGGAGAATTCCGGTGGCGCAGGAAGGACGGTTCGGTATTCTGGACCCTTGCCCATTCATCACCGATCAATGACACGACAGGCCGGCATACCGGCAATCTTGTTATGCACTCAGATATCACCGCCCGTAAGCATACAGAACAGATCGTATCCCTGACCGCCAGGATCTACCAGATCGCCAATCAGGCCGGCTCCCTGCAGGAGATGCTCGATGGGTTTGTTGACGAGTTCATGGCATTCTCCGGCTGCGAGGCGGTCGGCATCCGTCTCCTCGATGGGGAGGGGAACATCCCGTACCAGGCACACAAGGGGTTCCCGATGCCGTTTTACGAGAGCGAGACGCCGCTGTCCATCAAATCCGATGAATGCATGTGCATCTACGTCATCAAGGGAACAATCAACCCCGGCCTGCCAGTCGCCACGCCGAACGGATCCTTCTGGTGCAATGGCACGAGCAGGTTTCTTGCCACGGTATCCGAGGAGGATAAAGGGCATACCCGCAATGTCTGCAACGCAATGGGGTACGAGTCGGTGGCATTAATCCCGATCCGGACTTCGGCCGGGATCCTCGGGCTCGTGCAGTTCAACGATCATCGTGAGAATATGGTCCCGCTTGATATGGTCCGGACCATGGAAGATGTGGCGCTGCCGCTTGGGGAGACGATCCGGAGGAAACAGGCTGAAGAATCGCTCCGCGAGAGCGAAGAGCGGTACCGGAACCTTTTCGAGACCATGACACAGGGCGTTGTCTACCAGGATTCCTCCGGTAAAATAACCGAAGCAAACCCGGCAGCGGAGAGCATCCTTGGCCTGTCCCTTGACCAGATGCAGGGAAGAACATCGGTCGATCCACGCTGGGAAGCGATCCGCGAAGATGGTTTGGCATTCCCCGGGGACCAGTATCCCTCGATGGCAGCCTTGAGGACCGGAAAACCGATCACCGGAGTTACCATGGGAATCCGCAATCCCCGGGATGACCGGCTGCACTGGATCTGGATCGCTGCAACCCCCCAGTTCCTTCCTGGTATGACAACGCCATTCCGGGTCTACACAACCTTTACTGATATTACCGGGCGCAAAGCTGCAGAAGACGAGTTGAAGGAGAGCGAGTCCAAGTACCGTACCCTTGTGGAAAATATCCCGGAGAAGATCTTTATCAAGAATTCCGATCTTGTCTATGTTTCCTGTAACGACCTCTATGCCCGCGATCTCGGTATTATGCCCGGAACAATCGCAGGAAAGAACGACTTCGAGTTCTATCCCCGGGACCTGGCGGAGAAATACCGTGCTGACGACCGGGCGGTCATGGATGCCGGGGAGGTCCGGACGTTTGAGGAACGGTATGTCGCGGACGGGAACGAGTCCTGGATCTCCACGATAAAAACCCCGATCCGTGACGAAACCGGGACTATTACCGGCGTCCTCGGCATCTTCCACGACATCACCTCACGCAAACTGATGGAGGCGGAGATCCGGTCCTTAAACACGGTCCTCGAACAGCGGGTCATCGATCGTACAAGCCAGCTCAACAAAACCCTCGCCGAGAAAGATCTCCTCTTAAAAGAGGTCCATCACCGGGTCAAGAACAACCTCCAGATCATCATCAGCCTGCTCCGGCTCCAGAAGCACCAGATCGCGGACACGGCAACACTCCACCATATCACGGACAGTGAGAGCCGGATCCGCTCGATGGCGATCGTGCATGAGAAACTCTACCGCTCGACCGATCTCACTTCCATTGATTTCGACGATTACATCAAAACGCTGGTGAACCAGCTCATCCTCATGTTCGAGGTCAACAAGGGACAGGTCCGGATCGCAGTGGACATGAAAGGGATCACGGTCGACATCAACCAGGCGATCCCGCTGGGGCTGATTATGAACGAACTGGTTTCCAATGCGATGAAGTATGCGTTCCCGGAAGGGAAGAGCGGAGAAATCACCATCAGCGGATCATGTGAAAAGAATTCCATGCTTTTCACGGTCAGGGACACCGGCGCCGGCATCCCTGCGGACTTCGACTGGAAGAATACGAAGACGCTGGGGTTGCACATCGTGACCATGCTCACCGACCAGCTGAACGGGACCGTGGAACTCGAACGGGATGGCGGCACGCTGTTCCGGCTGACGATCCCGGCAAAGCGTGAGGAACGGTAGGATATCCATGGGGCTCCTGAATCCCGGTGGCGATGAACCTGCAGGCAGGGAGAATCCCATTCCATCATAAGGTGCAGTACCATGAATGATACGATACCAAAAATCCGCGTTCTCGTGGTCGAGGATGAGGCCCTGGTAGCAGCCGATATCCAGGAAACCCTTGAACGACTCGGGTATGATGTTCCGGTCATTGTCCCGAGCGGTGAAGAGGCTCTCGCGGTCATCCCTAATGTTCACCCGGATGTTATCCTGATGGATATCTACCTGAAGGGAGAGATGAACGAGATCCAGTGTGCGATGATCATCCGGGATACCCACGACATTCCGGTTATTTATCTTTCGGCCTTTTCTGACAGCGGCACCGTGAAAAAAGCCAGTGAGACGACCCCCTACAGCTACCTTTTCAAACCCTTTGAGTGTGCGCAGGCCCGGGCCAGCATCGAGATGGCGGTCAGCAAGCACCGGGTTGAACTGTTGCTCAAGGAGAGCGAACAGGATAAAAAGCGCTCCTCACGGCAACAACCGATGCGCTGGTACTGATCAGCAGGGATGCAAGAATTGTCGAGTATAACGATGCCATGGCCCGGCTGGCGAGTATAACCGGAGGTGATGTGTCCGGGCGGTTCCGGGCGGTTCCTGGACGACCCCGGAATTCCAACCGGTTTTACGGTACATACCGGGGATATTGATGATGTGATACGGTCCGGGACACCGCCGCAGTTCGAGAGGCAGCATAATGGGAGATGATTTGACATCAGTATCTGCCCGGCGATCGGGACACATGGGAAGATCAACCTGCGTACCCTCGAGTTGAAGCTCGTGTCCCTGCTGGTGCAGCAGGAGTGGGGCACCATCGAGCGGCTTCCGGAGCAAGGCACGGTCTTTTATATAATCCTTGAAGAACAGCCGGCAATTGCCCTCCATGCAATCTCTCCCGTGAACTGATACCGGCAATTCCGGTAACTGAATAGATCGGAGCAGGGTGTGATGTTTTCAAACCTTCTGTTACCGGTGCCTCCCTCTTTTGGAGCTATCCGGATGTATCTGGGGATAGTCTGAAACCCATGCCGAGTCATGACGCGGGGCTGACGGGTCCGGATGGGGTGTCTTTTCGTAACCGGAGGCTCTCCTTGTGCTCCCGCAGCTGCTGTTCGATCCGGGCAAAATTCAGTGCAATCTCTATGGCCATCTCGATCTGCATCTCGTTATAGGGTTTGAAGATGAAGCCAAATGGATCGGTTTTCTTTGCCCGGTCGACAATAGACCGGGTGGCATAAGCCGTGGCATAGATGACCGGAATACTCCACCGGGACCGGATCTCTGAAGCAGCCGTGATACCGTCCATCTCCCCGTTCAGGTTGATGTCCATCAGCACGAGATTGGGGTGATGTTCACCGGCGAGACGTATTGCGCCTGTCCCCGAATTTACTATTCCGACAACTTCATACCCGGACCCGGTCAGTATCTCCCGCAGGTCATCGGCCACCAGCAGTTCGTCCTCAACAACAAGGATCCGTGCTTTTTCTGCCATTAATTATTTTCTCCTGATTTGTCAGATTCGGCTTTACGTGGCATTGCAAGGGTTACGGTCAGTCCGCTCTGCCCGCTTGAATAATCCAACCTCCCTCCAACCTGGTCTGCAAGGATCCTGACAAGTCCGAATCCGATCGTATCACTGTCAGCAGGATTGATCCCTGCCGGAAGCCCCCTCCCATCATCACTCATGGACAGAAGGATATAACCGTCATTTTTTTCGGATATGGTGAGAGATATCGTCCCGCTCCGGCCATCGGGAAACGCGTGCCGCAAGGAATTACTTATAAGTTCGCTGGTAATAAGCGCAAGCGGCAGGGCAAGGTCGACACCAAGTTCCCTGATGTTGATCCGGATATCGATGTCTACGTATTGGACCGTGTTGCCGCAGGTGCTTTTGAGGAAGCTGACAATGGCCGTGATCACGTTCTGGAGATTGACACGGCTGATGTCCTCGGAATAATAGATCTTCTCAAACGTGGCTGCGATGGCATTCAGCCGTATCTGGGTATCGAGAAGCACGGACCGGACCTGTCCGTTACTTTCCCGGCGGATTCCCGTCCTCATCATGCTGACTGCCATCTGGAGGATATTTCCGACCCGGTGGTGGAGTTCACGCAGGAGGATCTCTTTTTCTTTCTGGAGACGTGTGAGTTTCTTCTCCCGTGCATTGCGTTCCGTCACGTCCCGGAAGCTCCCGAGGATGTACTTTTTGTCGTTGAGGAAGAACGGGGATGAGTTGATGTCTGCATAAAAGATTGTGCCGTCCTTCCGCAGCACCGGAATGTCGGAAGAAAGGTCAATCTCCCCACGACTCTGTCTTTCGAATTCCCCAATGACATATGGCAGGTCTGCCGGGCGATGAATATCGGGAATAGAGAGGCTGAGGAGTTCTTCTTCAGAATAGCCGGTCAGTTTTGTGATGGCGGCATTTGCCATGACGAACCGGTGTGTTTCCGGGTCTGCAATGAGTATGCCGTCGCGTGCCGCATCGAAGACGGCGTGGAATTTCTTCTCGGATTCACGGATTGCCTCTTTGGCCAGTTTGCTCTTTGTGATGTCCCGGACCGTTGCCTGGAGGAATGTCTTTCCGGCAAGTTCTATACGGGAGAGGAGCACGGTCGCGGGAAAGTCTTTGCCATTGAGCCGCTTGTGGGTCCACTCAAAGAAACGGGTGCCGTCCTGCATGGCAGATTCGATCATCTCCATGGCTTTTTCCCAGGATTCACGGCCATCAGGCTGAAACTCCGGCGAGAAGTCCCCCGGCCCGTGGGAGGTGAATTCAGCCTCGTCCTGTGCCATGAACATCTGCACTGTAGCCGGGTTGCCGGAGGTAAACTTCCACAAGGGGGGTTCAAGGGTCATGATGGCATCGCGGGAGGATTCAAAGATCGTCCGGTACCGCAGTTCAGATTCGCGGAGGGCACGTTCCACCTGTTTGCGATCGGTGATGTCAAAAAATGTCTCGATCAGAACCGGGCGGCCGCCAGACACTTCCTCGATTACCGTTTTGATGATCGGGATCCGGCCACCGGCTGCTGTCAGCAGTACCCGCTCGGAATTGTCGACGGTCTGGCCGAAATCCGATATGGGGCATTTTCCGGCTTCGGCCGGGCAGACAAACTGGTGGCATACCTTTCCGGTAATCTCATATTCGGGGGCGCCGATGAGCACGACGGCTTTCCGGTTGGCTTTGATGATGGTATGGTCCGCCGCATCGATGACCAGCACGCCGGCCGGAAGATGATCGAGGAGTTTTTTCAGCCTGTCCTCATTTTCCCTCAATGCATCTTCAGCCTTCTTTTGCTCCGTGATATCGCCGGAATTTGCAATGATGACCTGCCCGTATCCCGGCATGGCGGCAGATATCGCCCCGGACTGCACCCATCGCCACGACCCGTTGCGGTGACGGATCCGGAACACCGGGGACACGAGGCTTCCGGGATGTCCATGGGCAAAGGTGATGCTCTCCCGGACCATGACCCGGTCGTCCGGGTGGAGGATCTCCATCAGATCCTTTCCATCGAGTTCTTCGGAACGGTACCCCAGGATTTTTGTTAATGACGGGCTGTTGTAGAGAAGGATTCCTTCCGGTGAAAGAACCGTGATGATATCGATCGAGTTCATGATCAGGAGCCGGAACTTCTCTTCTTCTGCTTTCAGCTGCTCCTCTGCCTGTTTGCGATCCGTGACATCACTCCAGCTGCCGATAATCTCGCGGGGGGTCTTGTCCTTGTTGCGGATAAGGCGGAGGGTATCCTGGATCCACCGCCACGTCCCGTTCTTGTGCCTGAACCGGTATTCAAGAACCACCTGGTCCTTTTCTGTCAGGTGTGACATGCCCTCAGCTACGAATGAAGCATCGTCCGGATGTACATTGCGCTGCCAGAAGTCCGGATCGCCGGTAAAATCAGAGGGTACGTAGCCAAGGTTTTCGGTGATATTATCGCTGACGAAGGTTGCTGCATAATTCCCCGACGCACGGCAGGTATACAGGGTAACCGGGCTGGAAGTGACCAGGTAACGCAACCGCCTTGCGCTCTCTACCCGGTCCTCCTCCATCCGGTCACGTTCCCGGGTAAGGGAACCCATCCGGACAAGAACCCCATACGCGACCAGCGCAACGGCAATGCAGATAACCAGGATCAGACCGAAATGTATCACTCCGTCATGAAGAATGTTTGTGACATCCAGCCAGTCTTCCACCATCTCGAATCCGATAAGGATTACTGCTGTTGTAAGGAAAACAGCAGGGATGATCAGGAGATCTTTCTTTTTCCATGCAGTCCTAGTCGTTGTCATTTCGTGGTTTTTCCAAGTGGGTTCGTTCCGGTTTTTTGAGGGAACATAAATGAGTACTTCGTGCCCGCAGTCCGGTCGATGGTAACTGTCCCATCCAGCTGGTCGGTCAGCGTATTTATCAGACGGAGCCCGAGCGTGGCCTGGTTCTCCAGCGTGATGTACTCCGGCAGACCGATACCATTGTCAGCTACGACAAATTGCAGGGACGCGGAATCCATGGCAGCACAGATACTGAGTTTCCCGTCTTTCTTGTTCGCGAATGCATATTTCAGGCAGTTTGTGATCAGTTCGTTGCTGATGAGACCGAGGGGAATGGCAGTATTGAGGTCTACGGAAATTTTCGGGATGTCCAGATCAAACGTAATCCCCCGGTTTGAAGCCTCATACGTCTGGAAGAGCCCGGTTCCCAGGGCACGGATATAATTCCCGAGGTCAATCTGGGCCAGGCTCTCGCCCCGGTAGAGGTGTTCGTGGACAAGCGCCATGGTCCGCACCCGGCTCTGGCTGTCTTTCAAGGTTTCGATCATACCTGGATCATCCATTGTCCGGATCTGGAGATTGAGGATGCTCGTGATGATCTGGAGATTGTTCTTGACCCGGTGATGGACCTCTTTGAGGAGCGTCTCCTTCTCAGCAAGCGAGGTTTCGATTTGCGCAGTCATCTTTTTGCGCTCGGTGATGTCAAGGAGCGCCACGCCCAACCCGAGAAAACCGCCATCCGGCAGTGTAACCGGATAGACGCTCTCCAGCCAGTAGCCCGTGGTGCCGGGAGATGTATGGGACTCTCCCTGGATCTCGATGTTGCTGACCGGAACTTTCATGTCGCGGACCTGCTCGAAGACCGGTCGTACAGTGCCCCAGATCTCCGGGACCATCTCTTCAAATCTCCGACCAAGGTGATCCACAACCGGTATTCCATTCATCTCCGCGAGATGCTGGTTGATGTACTGGTACCGGAAATCCTGATCAAGGAATGCAAAACCCATCGGGGCGTTCTCGTAGAGCGACTTGAACAGGGCAAGCGACTCTTCGTTTTTTATCCGGGCCTCTTCGGCAGCCTTTTCCGCCCGTTTCCTTTCGGTGATGGCCCGAAGCACGACCATCACAGCGGGACGGCCCTGGAACAGGATCCCGGTGCCGGTGCTTTGCACATCCACGATGGTGCCATCGAGACGCAGGGCCCGTACATCCCGGACCGGCGTGGTGTGCCCCTCCCCCTCCACGGCACGGATCCGGGACGCGATAAGATCCCGGTCCTCCGCGGGGATCAGGTCAAGCACCTTTTTCCCGATAATCTCATCCGGAGCAGTGGCCCCAAAGAGCCTGAGGCCTGCCGGGTTCATGTACACGTAGACCCCGTCCTGGTGGACCGCGATGGTATCCGGTGAGAAGTCCACGAGATGCCGGTACCGCTCCTCGCTCTCCGCCAGCTGCCGGTCCCGCTCTTCAAGGATCTCGAATTGACGGCGCAGTTCTTCTTCGGAACTTATGAGTTCCTCGTTCACCCTCTGGAGCTCGGCTGTCCGCTCCTCCACTTTCCGCTCAAGGTCCCGGTTGAGGGTTCTAATCTCCTCATCTTTTTGAGAGAGAGCTGCATACTGCTGCCGGATCTCTGCTTCGGAGGCAACAATCATGTCATAGGAATCGGCAATCGTCTTTTCCGCCGCCTTGCGCTCCGATATGTCCTTGATATGGGTGATGAAGAACTTCGGTTTTCCTGTATCATCGCGGAGCAGCACCGAGCTTACGGCTGCCCAGATGATGTGGCCGTCATGGTGGAGGTAGCGCTTGTCGAACCGGATCACGTTCTGCTTCCCGCTGACGGCCCGATCAACCTGCTGGTCGTTTGATGCGATATCATGGGGGTGGGTGATGTCACGGAAGGTCTTTTGTAAGAGTTCTTCTTCAGAATACCCGAGCATGGAACAGAGGGTTTCGTTCGCGTCGAGAATGCGGCCGTCCGTGGCAGTCAGCGTCATACCGACACCGGCATGTTCGAATGCCTGACGGAACTGCTCCTCGCTCTCCCGGATGCGGGACTCCTGTTCTGCAAGCGCCGTGTACTGCCCCCGGAGTTCCTCCTCCGCGGCAGCGAGCTGCTCGTTGGATGCCTGCAACTGTTCATTGGCACTACGAAGAGATTCGGATGTACGCCCGAGTTCCGCGGTCCGTTCCTGCACCTTTGTTTCGAGCCCCTCGTTTGCGGCAAGGAGTTCTGCCTCAAGGCGTTTCCGCGCGGTCAAATCCCGGAGGATCGCGGTACGGACCAGTCTCCCCTCCTGCCAGCGCCGGGAGATGGTCAGTTCGACCGGCAGGAGTGTCCCGTCTTTCCGTTTGCAGGAAATCTCCATGGATCCGGAAACAGGGACGGACAGGTCCCCCTGAGAAAGTTCCTCTTTGCTCTTTTCAATGACCGTGATGAACCGGGTGTCGATTGCCAGATCCGGAAACGACGACCCGATCGCGTAATCCCGCGTATACCCTAACATCCGTTCGGCCGCCGCGTTCCAAAGGAGGATACGGTTTTCTTCATCGAACGTAACGATGGGATCATTTGCCATCTCTACCAGTTGCCGGTAATTCTGTTCTGCATCGACAAAGAAATTCGCAAGAATTATATCGAGAGGCAGGCATTTTTCCTTTGATTCCCTCCGGGCAAGCAGGACTGCATAGAGGGCTACAACAAAACCGAGATACTGGACGGAGCGTCCCCCCCATCCGATAAGGCTCCCAACGGGGGAGGGGATCAGGACTGCCAGAAGCCCGATTGAGATCAGCGCGAGCGAGATCGAGTACCAGAAGAAAAAATCCGATCGTCCCCTGCGATACGTGACCATGACCAGCACAGATGCCAATCCAAAGAACGCGACCGTGTTTTCAAGGATGACCTGCCGGAGTGCGGTAGGGCCGACACCCTGGACAAAGAAAAGGGGGATCTGTTCCTGAATGGCTGCAAGGCTGAAGAGTGCCACGAATACCAGGATGCCGGTATATGCTGCTGCAACGATCCGTTTGTCCCCTCTGCCGTTCCAGCGTACCGGGCCCGGCAGATTAAGGATGGCCCCGGCAAGGATAAGGATCGAACCGATGCAGGCGCAGGTATTATAGATCGTGACTGCCAAGTTCGGACCCCCGCTTGTGGGAAGGGCCCAACCGGTCACGATGGAGCCGAGGCCAAAGACGAGTAAGCCGGATCCCATCATGAAGATGCTGACCGAACCATTTCTCGTATAGACCCGGCCCGCGAGATGGGCGATGATGAGGGAGATTACCCCGATAAACCCGGTATTTAATACTAAAAGCAGGAAGGGAAGGTCATAGACCGTTGCCGGATTCGCTGCGGCAAGAAGTGCGATAATACCAAGGGAGAGCGGGATAAGCAAAAGGCCCAGAATTTTCCCGATTTTCCCGTTCAGCCACCCGAGTTGTGCATGCGGAACCAGATTGTCCGGAGGTAACCCTGTTGTATCCAAACCTACTCCCCCACCACCAGCATAATCTAGACAGCGTGCCTGAGGATCCTGCTCTTTTACGGGTCCGGCGGAACAGGGTGTGGGGAAACCGGAGGTCAATAGGATTCCGAAGTCAGATCGGGATCTGTTTGTGGGTTAATGAAATATTACTCTACTCTGCACGCATCTATTTCAAATCGCCAGTAATAATCCAAGGGATGATTTTATATAAATAATTTTTCAAGAAAAAAGGGGGATTTTTTTATTTTTTTGCCAACGGTTTCCCTGAAAAATGGTGAAATATGATGGCAGCCTTTTGTTTTTCCCAAATTCTCTTAAAAAAAATTAACAGCACCTGAATGACACATCATCATTCCCCGGGGATTTGAGAAATATATCAAAGAACCGGATACATTCACCTCGATCTTCAATCTCTCCACGTTAAATTCTCATATTTCGAAGCACCGTTGGGTGTTTCTTCTTCAAGGTCCTGTCAGATTTTCCAGGAACTGCTTCCGCGCTTCGATGTAAATGTTCGTTGAATGGTATTTCGACAAGCTGGTTTTAATTCCCGGTAATTTTTCCCAGGGCTTCTGCGGCTTTTTCCCCGTGTTATTTCATCCTCATCGTTCAATGCATGTTTGAGCGCATCCGTGGCGTCACTGATTTTATCTCCCCTCGCGCCCATGCAGCCCCGTGCCGGACCCAGGGATGGGGGTCTGACCCCTCTTTTTTTTTGTGTCGTAGACCTTCGAAAATGGGGGTAAATCCCCTCAGGGAAAATAAGCTCAAATCGGGCTCTGTTTCCTCTTTTTTGCAAATTGACCTCTCCAGAAAACCCCGGAAAATCCTCCATTTCACTTCCTGTGGAAAATATGCTTAAATCTTGCTCTATTGGCCAAAATTCGGCTGAAATCCACCTCATACAATGGCCATTCCTGGTGTTCCGGCAGCCCCGGATTTTGCGACCTATTTCACTCTGTCCGGTACTGAGAATCGCCAATACAACGGTGGATATGAAGGTCATATTTTTCGGGAAATATTCCGGGAAGGGAGGGAAAATGGACGAAGATGAGGTCATACAGGGACCGTAACTATCTCTTCCCGGAGTTTCTGGATAACCTCCAGATGATTGTTCGCTTCCCTCTTTTTCTCTTTCGTTATGACTGCCAGGATTTCCTTGAACGAAATTGCCAGGGAATACTTTTTCATGGGACGTGCTTTCCACACGGAAGGGATTTCACAGGATGTGACCCAGTGCCGCTCGATAAGATATTTCATGGCTATGCTTACTGCGGGCTGTTGCATGGTGGTCCCGCGCTCAATTTCCCGGGACGTTGCTTCGTGTGTACGTGCAAGAAACACGAGCGTTGATGCAATATTTCTCCCGGTGCCAATTTTTATGAGCAGATTGACAATCTCCTCTTCCCTGTCCGAAAATAATATTATTCTCTCTTCCCGCATCTTCATCACCGCTTCTGATTTTCAATTTATCTATTATTATATGTTTAAAAACATTTATGCTTGAATCCCAGAGCGGGAACATTACTCGTTCCACCGCGGCGATTTCGAGCATTGTAACCGGCCTGCTAAAAAATATCGCAATGATGAGGAATAGCGAAATGAGCGATAATATACCGGTAAATTTTTCTGTATCAAAACCAATTGGGTGACATCTGGTTCAATAAATGCTATAAAGAATTATTGTTTTATATAACCATTACAATGAACTGGGATCTCTACCAGAAGGCACAAATTGAGGTAACGATCGCATCGAAAACAATCACGGCATTTTCTCTTGCGGTGATGGAAAGATCCAAACCTGGTACGAGCGATAAACGTCCTTTTCCAAAGACTTGCACCGGATCAATCCCCGGCTATAATCCGGCTCATGGATGGCAGCACCGGCCGATGAGCAGCCACATGCCGGTTTTCTCTTCTTTGCCCGCCCGGGTCTTCGTTTCCTGCCCGCATTAACCGGTTGCCGGTTCTCTCTCATGGCGGGCAGGCATTTGAATTACCTGTCACACCAGGTCCGGATATTTTCACCGGCGCTCGCCATGGGTCAGACCGGCACAATCGGAATAATGATTCGCACAATACCGATACGAGTCGGGATCTGACCGCGTGTCGTTGGAGCGCAGTTGAATGCATACCTGAAGAAGATGGTCAAAATGTCAAATACATCTGTACGATTCGAGAGATACAACGATACCCCGGTTACCCCGTATGAATTGAACGAAAAAATTCACGAAGAACCTCTGAACGTTATAGCGCTGTCAATTGAAACTCTCTTGACTGCAACTGGAGTACCCGCATCATGACGAGCCGTCGTTGTGCACTTATGGAAGACGTGGCTCGTGAACAGTTGCAGCTTCACGGTTATTCTGTCCGCATCCTCCCGCCCGGTTTTCTTAAACTGGAACCCCCGGCTCATCTGATCGCAACCCTGCCTTCCGGTGAGATGCGTCTCATCCGGCTCTGGAAAATTACCAACCAGCCCTCCACAATTATCGATATTGAGCGGAAATACCGGGTCTCGATCCGGCTGTTCCGCAGGCACATGTCCGGGCATGTGCCGGCATCAGAACGCCATTATGAAATCTGGATCTATACCATCTCGTACGGGTTCCGGTGTTTTGAGGTACTGGAACACTACATCCGTGAGATTCCGAAATTCCCGACAAACGATCCGACCGTGACGGTGCCGGGTGGCGTGGCATGATCGCCGAACGTGTCATCGATGCCGCACAAGACCGGGCCCTGGAGATTCTTGTGTACCGGGGCTATGAACC
Source organism: Methanoregula sp. (assembly GCA_041645435.1). Classification (NCBI taxonomy): domain Archaea; kingdom Methanobacteriati; phylum Methanobacteriota; class Methanomicrobia; order Methanomicrobiales; family Methanoregulaceae; genus Methanoregula; species Methanoregula sp. The sequence goes on along the minus strand of JBAZQB010000007.1, from coordinate 3,841 downwards.
GGTCCAGCCGGTGGAGAACAGTTTCCTCTCGCAATACATAGCACTCCATCTGCTTGGGATGCGGGGCGATTACGAGGCGCTCGCCATCAAATGCCGGGAGGCGCACGGGGCAGTGAGCGTTTCTTCCGTGAAGTCGCTCTGTGCGTTCGAGATCTGCCAGTTCCGGTCCTTACTCACGATGGCGCCGGGAACGGTTTTCATCCGCTGCGAGATCTGGGTCCTTTCACCGAATGGATCTGTCCACTGTTTCGAAGTGCTGCCAGCGGAAATTAACGAGGTGGCGATCTATGCTTCCTGAAGACGGGACGCCGGGTGTTTCTATTGAGAAGATTGAGGGAATTCCGCTCTATCTTATTCCGAAAACCATAGCGGAAGAGATCCGGAAGAAGCGCGAGTCGGTCTTCCAGATCAATGTTGAACGGAAAATGCATCACTGCTACAGCATCAAGGTCGAGACATTCGACGAGCATGCAGTCCGGCAGAATCTGGATACGCAAGCCCTGGAAAAAGGCGATCCGGATGAATAATCCGGTATCGGGGGTGACGTGTGGATGCCAATCTCCGTGATGCACTTACCCGGCTCGCCGAGCCCGGGCAGGTCATCGAAGTCCGGGCGCTCACCGATCAGTACACCCACAGCGGGTACTTTAACGATCCCGCCGCGCTCGTGCGGGCAGTTGAGCCGCTCGATACCGATCCATCCGTTCACGGTATTTACGTTACGCTCAATGTCGTGAACCCGGCCCTGCTCTCACGCCGGGCGAACCGGATCAAGGTGCACCTTGGCAAGAAGGACAGCACAACGAGCGATGCGGATATCCTTTGCCGCCGCTGGCTTCCCATCGACATAGACCCGCTGCGTCCGAGCGGCGTTTCGAGTACTGATGAAGAGCACGGGCTTGCTCTTGCGAAAGCGGAAGAGATTGCCCAGTGGATGGCCGGGCTCGGCTTCCCGGAACCAATCCACGCGGACAGCGGGAACGGGGCCCATCTGCTCTATCGCATTGACCTGCCAAATGATGACCGCGCAACCGCACTTATCAGGGAGTGCCTCGCAACCCTCGATGCGCTCTTCTCCGATGACCGGGTGACCGTGGATACCGCGAACTTCAACGCAGCCCGCATCTGGAAACTCTACGGCACGATCTCCCGGAAGGGCGACTCAACACCGGATCGTCCGCACCGGAGAAGCCGGATTCTCGCGGCCCCGGAGGAGCTGAATGGTGCGACAGTTGAACAGCTCCGCGATCTCGCTGGCAGGCTTCCCACCGAACAGCATGCCCTGCCAGTCCCGACCGGTGTAAAGAACAAAGGATTTGATCTGCGTCACTGGCTCGCGGAACACAGGATCGGTGTCCGGTCCGAAAAACCGTACAGTGGCGGCACGCTTTTTGTCCTTGACCAGTGCCCGTTCTCATCGGGCCATAAGGACGGGGCGTTTCTGATCCAGTTCGGAAACGGCGCGGTCTTTGCCGGGTGCAAACATACGTCCTGTGGCGGCGGAACGCAGCGGTGGCAGGAACTCCGCGAGCGGATTGAACCGGACCGGATGGCGAAGAGGAAGGACTGGGAGCAGAAACAAAAGACCTGGCGGAAGGACCGGGCAAAGGCCAGAGCGGATGACCCGGGACCGGCAAAAAACCGCCCGGACCCGACAGCGGAACCATCCGATCCGGACGTAGCGACAATCCCGCCCACCGATCCGGTAAATCACGATACCCGGGCCGCAGCGCTCGATGTGCTGGAGCACGGCGACCCGGTGGCGCTGATGCTCAAAACCTTTGCCGGGGAACATGTCGGGGATGAGATCCTTGCCCGGTGCATGATCCTCTCGATGGCATCGCAGGCGGTCAAGAACTCGGACGGGCTCCATGTCTCGGTGACCGGTGACTCCGGCAAAGGCAAGTCCCATGCCTTCAAGAAGATGATGCGCCAGGTGCCGGACCGGTACAAGGTAAAAGGCACGGTGAGCAACAAGGCGCTCTACTACATGAAAGACCTCCGGCCCCGGACGGTCCTGATGAGCGACGATATCGATCTCTCGGACGGGCTCCAGGAGATCCTGAAGTCCGCGACCTCCAACTTCCACGAACCGATCACGCACACGACCGTGACAAAGGATCTGAACTCCCGGGTCTGCACGATTCCCGAGCGGTGCGTCTGGTGGATTGCGAAGAAGGAAGGAACCGGTGACGATCAGGTGATGAACCGGATGCTTACCTGCTGGATTGATGAATCCGCTGCGCAGGATGCCCGGGTGCTTGCGGCAAAGCAGGCCCGGGTGCTTGCGGCAAAGCAGGCCCGGGAGATGCTCGACCCGGATTCATTCGTTGAGGAATCTGACGATCTGAAAACATGCAGGGCCATCTGGGAGATCCTGCACGGACAATTGATCTGGGTCATTATTCCCTTCTCGAAACGGATACGGTTCAATGCGATCTGCAACCGGCGCAATCCCGACATGCTTTACGACCTGATCAAGAGCAATGCCGTTCTTTACTACCAGCAGCGCCGGCGGAAGACCGGCAGTGACGGGACGCTCTGCGTGTATGCGGATGAGACCGATTTTGCTGCCGCTGCCGAAGTCTTCACGCTCCTGAACGGTACGGCCGGCGGGCAGGAATCCAAGATGACGAAAAAGGAGTCCGACCTGCTCGCGATTATCGAGAAATCAAAACTCTGGGAATTTACCATACAGGATCTCCAGCAGTACACCGGCGAATCCTACATGGGAATCTACCGGATGATCAAAGGCTACGATAGTCGGGGGAAGAATTACACGGGACTCCTGGAGAAATGCCCCGCCCTCTCGTTCACCGACCGTACCGTGAGCGTGAATGACGATGACGGGGTAACGATTCGCCGGAGGACCGAGGCGTTCATTTGGAACCGTGAGATTTACCGGCACTGGTCGAACGGAGGGGCCTGCTGGCTCGACCGCGATCCGGACAATGGCGATGACGCTGGTGGTGCCGGGTCATTTACAGCATTACAGCACGTTTACAGCAGTTTTACAGCATCTGCTGTAAATGAAAACGGGGCTTCTTCTGCGCCCGGTTCCTGCAACGAGAATGATTCTGATAATAATTCTGTACAACAGGAACTTTATTTACAGCAAAACCGGAATTATGGAGGAAACGAAAATGCCGGAAAAAGTTCTGATCCGTGTCTCCATAATTTCCAATCTGCTGTAAATGAAAACCGATCTTCACCCAGAGCTGCACAAAATGAGAATCCGGCTTCTTCTCACAACCCGATGGTTTACAGCACGTGCTGTAAACGTGCAGAAATAAGCCCGGATCCGGATCCCCCTGCTGTAAACAAGGGTCCGCCCCGGTCTATCAAAGCCAGCGATTACAAAAAACTTGATCTTCCGGAGCCGAACACTCCGTGTTACGTCTGCGGGAAGAACGGATCACGGTATAATGAAAAATATACCAAAGAGCGTAGGTCACGGCCTAAGGATCAGCAGAGGGCCCGGAGGATTTGTAAGGAATGTTATGTGAAGGCGGTTGTAGCGGAGCAGGCGGCTTCGGTTTCCATTATCGGGCACGGGGGATGTTTTCCGGTATGAGCGAGGGGTGGGGGTTGTCGGGAAGTGTTCGGTTTGCGGGGTTGCCCGGGCGGAGTGGCTGGATTCGGATTGAGAGTTAGTGAAGGATGAATTGAGGGGCTGAGGCATTTTTTTGCGAATGCTACTCTCACACAAAAAAATTGGGTAGTGTCTCTATATTGCTGTAAAATCCGAAGCCTCAGTATCCAAAGAGATCATCTCGCTCTTCAAAGATAAATACCGGCTACCGGTAATCCATTCTTCATTAATATCGATAAGAATAGACCC